>JAJZZR010000403.1 GCA_021797465.1 Pseudomonadota bacterium
ATCGAGGGGCGCGGCCGCGACGAGGACGCGCTCGCCTTCTGGCGCGATGCCGCGCAGTTCCGCAACGTCTCGCTGGCCGAGCAGCCGAACGGGGACTTCGGCCACACGATCGTGCGCCAGTGCCTGCTCGATGCATGGCAACTCGAGACGTACGCGAGCCTGGCCGGCTCGGCCGACACCGAGCTCGCCGACATCGCCAAGAAGGCCGCCAAGGAATGCCGGTACCACTGGCGCTACAGCGCGGGGTGGCTGGTGCGCCTCGGGGATGGGACCGAGGAGAGTCACCGGCGCGTGAGCGAGGCGGTGCAGGACCTTTGGCGCTTCACCGATGAGTTGCTCACGCCCGATGCGCTCGATGCACGCATGGCCGAATGCGGCATCGCGCCGCCGGCGGCGGCGGTCCGCGAGCGCTGGGAACAGCGCGTCGCGGCCGCGCTGCGGGAGGCGAAGCTGCCGTGCCCGGTGCATCAGCACTATCCTTGGCACGGCAAGCGCGGTGTGCACACCGAAGCGCTGGGCCATCTGCTCGCGACCCTGCAACATCTGCCGCGGGCCCACCCCGGAGTGTCGTGGTGAGCGCGCAGGCGGCCGATGCGGCTCCAAGGCGCGAGCGGCGCATCTGGCGCACGCTCCAGTCGGTGATGGACCCGGAGATTCCGGTGGTCAATGTCGTCGAGCTCGGCATCGTGCGGCACGTACGCACTGGCGAGGACGGCCGCGTCCACGTGGGTCTCACTCCGACCTACTCGGGGTGCCCGGCCACGGAAGCCATCGAACAGGCGGTTCGCGCCGCGTTGGATCGCGCGGGACTGGATGACGTGGCGCTGGAGACGGTGCTGTGGCCGGCGTGGTCGAGCGAGTGGCTGAGCGAGTCGGGGCGACGCAAGCTCGAGGCATTCGGCATCGCGATCGAGCCCCGAGCGGGCGGCGCGCCGGCCTGTCCGCGCTGCGCCAGCCGGAACGTCGAGCGTGTCGGGGAATTCGGCTCCACGCCCTGCAAGGCGCATTACCGCTGCCGGACGTGCCTCGAGCCGTTCGATACGTTCAAGTGCCTTTGAGATGCCGAGATTTCACAGGCTGCGCGTCATCGAAGTGCGCCCCGAAGCCGAGGATGCCGTCACCATTGCGCTCGAGGTGCCCGCGGAGCTGAGTGGCGAATATCGCGGAGCGCCCGGCCAACACGTCGTGCTGCGCACGATGGACGGAGACGGGGAGCTGCGCCGCACCTATTCGCTCACCAACGCGCCGGGATCCGAGTCGCTGCAGATCCTGGTGCGCAAGCAGCCGCAGGGGCGCATGTCGCAATGGCTGGCGGGCCTGGCGCACGGGACGCGGATCGACGTGCTGCCGCCGAACGGCAGCTTCACACCACGCTGCGACTCGCTGGATCGCGGCCTGCGCGTCGCATTCGTCGCCGGCAGCGGCATCACGCCGGTGCTGTCGGTGACGCGCGCCGTGCTCGGCGCCGGCGGCGCCATGATGGTCTTCTACGGCAACCGCGGTACCGCGCGCGCCATGGGGCTCGAGGCGCTGCAGGAACTGAAAGACCGCTACCCGCAACGGCTATCGTTGCATTTCATCATGAGCCGCGAGCCGCAGGAAGTCGCGCTCTACAACGGGCGGCTCGACGCCGCGAAGGTCCGCGAGGTGGCCGGCGCGTTCTTCGAGCCGCGGCGGATCCTCGAGGCGTTCGTCTGCGGTCCGGGCGACATGGGTGAACAGTCGAGTGCGGCGCTGCGGGCGCTCGGCATGCCGGCCGAGCGCATTCATGTGGAGCATTTTGCGGTTGCGAGCGAACGGGCGAGCGAGGCCGAAGCGCCGGCGGCAGGCGTGGCGCCTCAGGCGGGCATGGCCGAGGTCGGCGTGACACTCGACGGCCGGCGCCGTTCATTCCGCATGGCGCTCGATGCGGATACGGTGCTCGACGCCGCCGAGCGGGCCGGCATCGAGCTGCCTTTTTCCTGCCGCTCCGGCGTGTGCTCGACGTGCCGCACCAAGGTTGTGCGCGGCAGGGTGCGTATGGAGCAGAACTACGCACTCGAGGCGTGGGAGCTCGAGCAGGGCTACGTACTGGCGTGTCAATCGCGGTGCCTGACGCCGCGGCTCGAGCTCGATTACGACGAAAAGTAAGTCTCCTCGGCAGGGTGAGCGCCCATGAGCTACCAGACCATCGAATACTCGGTTGCCGCGGGCATCGCCCGCCTGACGCTGAACCGGCCGGAGCGTCTCAACAGCCTCAATACGCGCATGCACCAAGAGGTGTGCCACGCGCTTGCCGCGCTCGCAGCCGACACGGAGGCGCGGGTGTTGATCCTCACCGGCGCCGGCCGCGGCTTTTGCGCCGGACAGGATCTCGGTGAGCGGGCGGTGGCGCCCGGGGGCGCCGCGGCAGACCTGGGCGAGTCGATCGAGCGTCACTACAAGCCGCTGATCCTGACACTGCGACGGTTGCCGTTGCCGATCATCGCGGCGGTGAACGGCGTGGCGGCCGGCGCGGGCGCGAATATCGCGCTCGCCTGCGATCTGGTGCTGGCGGCGCGCTCGGCGAGTTTCGTGCAGGCGTTCGCGCGCATCGGTCTGGTGCCGGATTGCGGCGGCACGTGGTTCCTGCCGCGGCTCCTCGGGTCGGCGCGAGCGATGGGACTGGCGCTGCTCGGTGAGAAGTTGCCGGCCGCGCAGGCGGCGGAGTGGGGCCTGATCTGGCGCTGCGTCGAGGACGACGAGCTCGGCCCGGAGGTGGATTCGCTCGCCGAGCGTCTCGCGGCCGGCCCGACTCGCGCGCTGGCCCGCGTCAAGCAATTGATCGCGGAAAGCGGCAGCCGCACGCTCGAACAACAGCTCGATGCGGAGCGGGACGCGCAGCGTGAGCTCGGCTACAGCGCCGATTATGCCGAAGGGGTTGCCGCGTTCACCGCCAAGCGCGAGCCGCGATTCAGCGGACGATGACACAGCAGGGGACAGCCGATGCAATTGAGAAGTTACGTTGCAGGCGAATGGGTGAGTGGCGCGGGCAATGGTACGGCGTTGCGCGATGCGAGTACTGGAGAGGTGATCGCCAGCGCCTCGAGCGAGGGACTCGACTTTGGCGCGGTGCTCGAGCATGCCCGCGCCGTCGGCGGCGTCAATCTGCGCCGCCTGAGCTTCCACGAGCGCGCCGCGCGCTTGAAGGCGCTCGCCAGATTCCTGAGCGAGCGCAAGGAGCAGCTGTACCGGCTCTCCTATGCCACCGGAGCGACGAAGACCGATTCCTGGATCGACATCGATGGGGGCATCGGCACGCTGTTCGTCTACGCGAGCAAGGGCATGAAAGAGCTGCCCGACGGGCACGTGTACGTCGATGGCCCGGCCGAAGCGCTCGCCAAGAGCGGTGGCTTTCTCGGTCAGCACATCTGTGTGCCGCTCGAGGGCGCCGCGGTGCACATCAATGCGTTCAACTTTCCGGTGTGGGGCATGCTGGAGAAGCTCGCTCCGGCGCTTCTGGCCGGCATGCCGGCTGTCGTCAAGCCCGCTACGGCCACCGCCTACCTCACCGAGCTCGCCTTTCGGCTGATCGTCGAGTCGGGTCGGCTGCCGGAGGGCGCGGTGCAGTTGATTTGCGGGGGCGTCGGCGACCTGTTCGAGCATCTGACCTGTCAGGATACGATCGCCTTCACCGGCTCGGCGTCCACAGCGCGCAAGCTGCGCACGCATCCGCGCGTGGTCGATCGGTCGGTGCGCTTCACGGCCGAGACCGATTCGCTGAACTCGTGCATCCTCGGGCCCGATGCCACGCCGGGCAGCCCCGAGTTCGATCTGTTCGTGAAAGAAGTGGTGCGGGAGATGACCGTCAAGGCGGGACAGAAGTGCACTGCCATCCGCAAAGCCATCGTGCCGGCGTCCCGCAGCGCGGCGGTCGTCGAGGCGCTGCGGGACGCGCTCGAGAAAGTGGTCGTCGGCGACCCGCGTCGCGAATCGGTAGACATGGGGCCGGTCGCCTCGCTCGGCCAGCGCCGCGAGGTGCTGGAGCAGCTGGCGCGCCTGATGCACGAGGCGCAGGTGGTGTGCGGCGGCAGCGGTGCGCCGACGCTGGCCGACGCGGACGTCGAGCGCGGCGCGTTCATCGCGCCGACGCTGCTGCACTGCCGGGACGGCGCGCGCGCGCGGGCGTTGCATGAGATCGAGGCTTTCGGCCCGGTCAGCACGGTGGTGGCGTACGACACCGTGGAGTCGGCCATCGACCTGGCGCGCCGCGGTGCCGGGAGCCTGGTCGGCTCGGTGTTCACCGCGGACGATGCGATTGCCGCGCAGCTGGTTTTGGGACTGGCCCCGTTCCATGGTCGGGTGCTGGTGGTCAACCGCCACTGCGCCAACGAGTCGACCGGCCACGGCTCGCCGCTGCCGCATCTGGTACACGGCGGGCCGGGCCGGGCCGGCGGCGGTGAGGAGATGGGCGGAATCCGCGGAGTACTCCACTACATGCAGCGCACGGCGGTGCAGGGCACGCCCGACGTGCTGACCGCCGTGACGGGGCGCTGGGTCAGAGGCTCCCGGGAACTCGATCCGGGCGTGCATCCGTTCCGTCAGCCGTTCGGCGCGCTGCGGATCGGCGACACGTTCCGATCCGGCGAGCGCGAAGTGACGCTGCAGGACATCGAGCGTTTTGCCGCGATCTCGGGTGATTACTTCTACGCGCACATGGACGAGGCGGCGGCGCGGCGCAATCCTCTGTTCGGCGGCCGGGTCGCGCATGGGTATTTTCTGCTCTCGGCGGCGGCCGGGCTGTTTGTCGACCCGCCGCTCGGCCCGGTGCTCGCCAACTACGGCATCGACGGCCTGCGCTTCACGCAGCCGGTCAAGGCCGGTGATCGGATCAAGGTCCGCCTGACCTGCAAGGAGAAGTCGCTGCGTCTGGGGCAGGGCTACGGCGAGGTCCGCTGGGACACGCAGATCGCCAATCAGGACGACGTGACGGTCGCGCAGTACGACGTGCTCACCATGGTGAGCGAACAGGCCGTGCCGGGCGGCTGAGGCTCCCGGAGGAGGGCGAACCGCCTCGCAAGCCGAATGGCTGCCCGTAGGGCGGGGTCACCTGACGCTCTGTAATGGAGGGGGCCGGGGACGGTTTCCGCACAGCGCCGGCGCCAGCTTTGCCGCACGCGGCTCGGCAATGATACCCGCCCCCTGGGACTTGTACGCATCCTTCCTGATGGCGCGGCCGCTCTTGCGGACGCAACGTTGCGCTGTTGCGCTGGCGCCTTGAGTTGGCCGTTTCCGGCCGCATCTCCATCCATGACGGGAGGCCAGCGCGATGCCGGCTCCCGCGGCAGCGGGACGTTTTGCGTCTGGGCGGCGCATCTGAGGCGTCGGAGAGTGGTGCATGAGCAGCGAGCGACAATACGGCTGGATGTGGGACGAGGCTTGCGATCTCGTGGACGCGGCTGAGCAGGCACAGCGGCGGTTCCTGCGCTATGTGGGGCCGGGGGGCGATGCCGCGGCCTGGGCCCCGCCGGTGGACATTCAGGAGGTCCCCGAAGGGGTGGTGGTCGTGTTCGCGCTGCCCGGTGTCGCCCTGGAGGACATCGAACTGCGGCTCGAGCCCGCCGCGCTCACCGTCAGGGCCGCTCGCCGGTTGAAGGTTGCGCACCCGGACGCGCTGATCCGCCGCCTGGAGATTCCGCATGGACGCTTCATCCGCCGCATTGCGCTCTCGGGCGTGCCGCTGGTCCTCTCGGCCACCCGGTACGAGCACGGTTGCCTCGAGGTCTATCTGGTGCGGGCGAAGGAGAGTGACCTATGACGGACGCAGCGAAAACTTCTGCTTCATCTGCACCGCGGATCGAGCTGCCGCCCCTGCCGGCGGACGCGGTGCCGATCGTGGCGATGCGCAACGTCGTGCTGTTTCCGGGCATCGTATTGCCGGTGACGCTCGGACGGGAGGAGAGCATCGCCGCGGCGCAGGAGGCGGTGCGCACCGGGCGCAAGGTAGGCTTGGTGCTGCAGCGGGATCCCACGGTCGAAAAGCCGACGGCGGGCGATTTGTACGGCGTGGGCGTGCTCGCCACGGTGGTTCGCTACATCACCGGCAACGATGGCGCCCATCACTTGGTCTGTCAGGGCGAAAGCCGATTCCGGCTGTTGGAGATGCTGCGCGACCAGCCGTTCCTCGCCGCGCGCGTCGAGTCGATCGCCGAGCCGGTGGCCACGGGCGCTGACATCGAGGCGCGCAGCGAATTCCTGAAAGAGCGTGCCGTCGAGGCTTTGTCGCTGCTGCCGCAGGCGCCCGCGGAGCTGGTGCGAACGGTCCGGGGCATCGAGTCCCCCGGGCAGCTCGCCGACCTCATCGTCAGCTTCATGGAAGTCAAGTCGGAAGACAAGCAGGATGCGCTCGAGACCGTCGACCTGCGGGAACGGCTCGACAAGGTCATGAAGATGCTGACCCATCGCCTCGAAGTGCTGAAGGTCACCCGCGAGATCACCGAGCAGACTCAGGCGGCTCTCGGCGAGCGCCAGCGCGAGGCGGTGCTGCGCGAGCAGCTGCACCAGCTGCAGAAGGAGCTGGGCGAGGGCGAGGGCGAGGGCAGCGAGCTCGCCGAGCTCGACAAGGCGGTCGCCGCCGCGCACATGCCGCCGGAGGTCGAGGAGCAGGCGCGCAAGGAGCTGAATCGGCTGCGTCGCATGAGCGAGGCGAGCCCCGAGCACGGCATGGTGCGCACGTATCTCGACTGGCTGGTCTCACTCCCGTGGAGCACGACGGACGTCGAGGACATCGACATCGAGCGCGCGCGCAAGGTGCTGGAGGAGGATCACTACGGCCTGGAGAAGATCAAGCGGCGGATCCTGGAGTATCTGGCCGTGCGCAAGCTCAATCCGCAAGGCCGCAGTCCGATTCTGTGCTTCGTCGGGCCCCCGGGTGTGGGCAAGACCTCGCTCGGGCAGAGTGTGGCGCGCGCGCTGCGTGTCAAATTCGTGCGCGCCAGTCTTGGCGGCGTGCATGACGAGGCGGAGATCCGCGGTCACCGGCGCACCTACATCGGCGCGTTGCCCGGGAACATCATTCAGGGCCTGCGCAAGGCCGGCACGGGCAATCCCGTATTCATGCTCGATGAGATCGACAAGCTCGGCGCGAGCTTTCAGGGGGACCCTGCGGCGGCGCTCCTGGAAGTGCTGGATCCCGAGCAGAACTCGACTTTCCGCGACAATTATCTGGGACTGCCCTTCGACCTGCGGCACGTGTTGTTCATCGCCACCGCGAACGTGCTCGAGACGATCCCCGGGCCGCTGCGCGACCGCATGGAGATCATTCAACTGACCGGCTATACCGATGAGGAGAAGCTGCAGATCGCGCGGCGTTACCTGGTGAGGCGTCAGCTGCGGGCGAACGGGCTCAAGGCCGCACAGGCGGAAGTCTCGGATGCCGCCTTGTTGAAGATCATTCACGAGTATACGCGCGAGTCGGGATGCCGAAGTCTCGAGCGGGAGATCGGCGCGCTGCTGCGCAACGCGGCGATGCGCATCGCCGAAGGCAAGGAGAGCGCCGTGCGCTTTGAGCCCGAGGACGTGGCGGAGGCCCTCGGTCCGGCCCGCTTCGAGAACGAGGTCGCGCAGCGCACCTCGGTGCCGGGTGTGGCGACCGGGTTGGCGTGGACCCCGGTTGGGGGTGACATTCTGTTCATCGAGGCGGCGCGCCTGCCCGGTGCCGGCAAGCTGATCCTGACCGGACAGCTCGGCGATGTCATGAAGGAGTCCGCGCAGGCGGCGCTCAGTCTGGTCAAGGCGCAGGCCGAGGAGCTCGCCATCGACGCGAAGCTGTTCGACCAGAGCGACATTCACGTGCACGTGCCGGCCGGCGCCATCCCCAAGGACGGTCCGAGCGCCGGAGTGGCAATGTACGTTGCGCTGGCCTCGCTGCTGAAGCGTCAGGCGGTGCGCCCCGATGTCGCCATGACCGGGGAGATCAGCTTGCGCGGCCTCGTATTGCCGGTTGGCGGCATCAAGGAGAAGACGATTGCGGCCGCGCGCGCCGGCATTCGCAAGGTGATCCTGCCGGCTCGCAACCGGCGCGATCTCGAGGATATCCCCGCGAGCGTGCGCGCCACGCTGGAGTTCGTGTGGGTCGAGAAGGTCTCCGAGGCGCTCGAGGTCGCGCTCGGGTCGCCTGCCGAGGCCCGCAAGACCCCGGGCCGAGGCCCGGGCGATGCGGAGCGATCCGCAGCCTGAGCGATGGCCGCCGGTCAGCCGTTGCGCGGGCCGGTGGTCTCGGTTGGATTGTGCATGCCCTATGGCGCCGGACCTCGCTCGCCGGCGCCGTGCACCAGCCGGGCGGCGATCTCGGCCACGTGCCGGCCCTGGAAGCGTGCTCCGGCGAGTTCGTTCTCGCTCGGCTGACGGGAGCCGTCGCCGCCGGCGAGGGTCGTCGCGCCGTAGGGACTGCCGCCGCTGACCTCGTCCATGCGCGTCAGCCCCGCGAAGGCGTACGGCAGACCCACGATGATCATCCCCTGATGCAGCAGGGTATTGTGGAAGCTCGTGATCGTGGTTTCCTGGCCGCCGTGCTGGGTTGCCGTCGAAACGAACACGCTGCCCACCTTGCCGACCAGGGCGCCCTTGACCCAAAGGCCGCCGGTCTGATCGAGGAAATTGCGCATCTGCGCGGCCATGTTGCCGAAGCGCGTTGGCGTGCCGAAGATGATGGCGTCGTAGTCGGCCAGCTCATCGACACCGGCGACGGGCGCCTTTTGCCGGGTCTTCATGCCCGCCTTGCGCGCGGTCTCCTCGGGCACCAGTTCCGGTACGCGCTTCACGCTCACCACGGTGCCGCGCACCTCGGCCGCGCCCTCGGCCACGGCCTCGGCCATACGCTCCACGTGACCGTACGACGAGTAATACAAAACGAGAACTTTGGCCATGCTTTGGATCTCCTGCGGCGGTCGGACGACAAAGTATACGGCCGAACAAGCGCGCGGTGATGGCTTTGGTAGACTCGCCTGGCCATGGAACCGAGCCGGCAACCGGAGGATGCAGGGCGGCGCAAGAGCCCCGAGCACGGCGTCGCGCTGAAGATCACCACAATTTCCTGGGGCGATCTGGCGGACGCGCTGGCGCCCATCCTGCTCATCAGCGCCCTGGCGATCTGGTTGACGGTGCATTTCACGCAGCCGGAGACGCCGCGAACCCTGACGATGAGCGGTGGACCGCCAGGCAGCACCTTCCAGATCGACGCCGAGCGCTTCAAGGCGATACTGGCCCGCAGCGGCATCACGCTGCATATCCGGCCCTCGCAGGGCTCGGCCGAGAATCTGGAGCGGCTGCGCGCCGCGCACTCCGGTGTGGATATCGCGCTGGTGCAGTCGGCCGCGAGTCTTTCCTGGAAGAGTGCCGGGCCCGTGCCGCGGGGCAGGCGCGACCGCTCCAACCGCCTGGTCTCCCTCGGCAGCATGTTCTATCAGCCGCTGACCATCTTCTACCGCGGCCGCCCGCTGCAGCGGCTGTCGCAGCTGCGGGGCGAGCGCATCGCCATCGGCAAGCCCGGCAGCAGCACGAGCACCCTGGCGCTGGCGCTGCTGAAAGCCAATGGCATCGTTCCCGGCGGGTCCACCCGGTTGCTCGGCCTGGAGGGGTCCGCGGCGCGCGCGGCGCTGCGGACCGGGCGAGTCGATGCGATTTTCCTCACCGGTGATTCGACCCCGGCGCGCGTCATCGTCAAGATGCTGCGCACAAGCGGAATCAGGCTGTTTGCTTTCACCCAGGCCAATGCCTACGTGCGGCGTTTTCCGTTCCTGCACAAGGTGAGTATTCCGGCCGGCACGTTCGATCTGGCGCGCAACCTGCCTCGCCGGCGGATCACGCTGCTCGCTCCCGCGGTTGAGCTCATCGCCCGCGAGGACCTGCGTCCGGCCTTGTGCGATCAGGTGATTCAGACGGCGCAACAGATCTACGGCGGGGCCACCGTGCTGCACGCGGCCCGCGAGTTTCCCAACACCTCGACCTATCGCTACCGGTTGGACCCGGAGGCGGCCCGCTATTACAAGACGGGCGACAAGAGCTTCATGTACCGTTATCTGCCGTTCTGGCTCGCGAGTCTGCTCAGCCGTATCGGAGTGGTGATGGTGCCGATCGTCGCGCTGCTCATCCCGGGACTGCTCAATCTGCCGCAGCTGTACGCCTGGCGGGTCAAGAGGCGCATCCACCGCCGCTACGCGGAACTGATGGCGCTGGAGCGCGAGTCGCTCGGACCGCTGACGGCGCAGCGGCGCTTGGCGCTGTTGGATCGTCTGCACGCCATCGAGCGGGCGGTGATCCAGCGGCGGATGCCCGGCTCGCACGCCGAGCAGCTCTACCAGCTGCGCGCGCGGATCCGCTTCGTGCGCGAGATTCTCGCGCGTCCCGCCTCGGAGTGAATCCGCGGCGAGTCAAGCCACCATGACGCTGCGCATGTCGAGCGGCTCGTCCGCGCGGACCGGCGGCGCGTACTGCGCCAGGCCCTTCTGCGCGAGCCATTCCCGGTTGAACAGTCGCGACTGGTACTTCGCGCCGCCGTCGCACAGCACCGTCACCACGGTATGGCCCGGACCGAGCTCGCCGGCCACCCGCGCGGCGGCGGCCACATTGATGCCGCTGGTGCTGCCGAGGAACAGTCCCTCCTCGTACAATAGACGGTAGACGTGGCCGACGGTCTCGCTGTCCTCGATATGCGCCGCCGCATCGATCGGCGCATCCTGGAGGTTGGCGGTGATGCGCCCGATACCGATGCCCTCGGTGACCGATCCGGAGCCGGTCGCCTTGAGCGTGCCGCTGCGCACGTATTCATACAGGCTGCTGCCGGGCGGGTCGGCGAGCACACAGCGCACGGATCGGCGCTTGGATTTCAGGAAATGGCTCACGCCGGCGAAGGTGCCGCCGGTACCCGAGGCGCAGGTGAACGCGTCGATCCGTCCGCCGGTCTGTTCCCAGATCTCCGGGCCCGTGGTGTCGATGTGCGCCTGGCGGTTGACGGTGTTGTCGAACTGGTTTGCCCAGATCGCATTGGGTAGATGCGCCGCGAGGCGCTGCGCGACCTTCTGGTATTGGTTGGGATTGCTGTACGGCACCGCCGGTACCTTGTGCACCTCGGCGCCGAGGGTGCTCAGCAACAGGTATTTCTCCGGCGACTGATTGTCCGGCATCACGATGACGCAGCGGTAGCCCCGGGCATTGCACACGTGCGCCAGGCCGATCCCGGTGTTGCCCGCGGTGCCTTCGACGACCGTGCCGCCGGGGGAGAGGGCGCCGCTGCGCTCGGCGGCGAGCACGATGGCGCGGGCCGCGCGATCCTTGACCGAACCGCCGGGGTTGAGGAACTCGGCCTTGCCGAGCACTTCGCAGCCGGTCGCTTCGCTGACGCGCCTGAGCCGGATCAGCGGTGTGCGGCCGACCGTTGCGACAAACCCATCGTCAATGCTCACTGGTGTCCTCCGCGGGTACGAGCGTGGTCTCAACATGCCGCTCAGAGTCCGCCGGCCCCTCGGGCGGGCGTGTCTCGGCGCCGAGCGCGGCGACTTGGCCGACCACCAACAAGGCCGGCGCCGCGATGCGCGCGTCGCGACCGAGGGCGGCGATGCTCGCGAGGGTGCCGCGCACGATCCGCTGTCCGGGCAGCGTCGCACGCTCGATCAGCGCTGCCGGCAGGGTACGGTGTGCGCCCGCGGCGCTGAGCCGGGCGCAGATATGCTCCAGATGTGCCACGCCCATATAGAAGACCACCGTCTGGTAGGGCCGCGCAAGAGCTGCCCAGTCGAGCGTTTGCTCATCGAGTGCGTGGCCGGTCACGAATGTCAGGCTCTCGGCGACGGTGCGCTGGGTGAGGGGTATGGCGCCGGCGGCGGCCGCGGCGAGCGCCGCGGTGATGCCGGGCACGATGGTGTAAGGAATGCCGTGCTGCGCCAGCGCGTGCACCTCCTCGCCACCACGCCCGAAGACGAACGGGTCGCCGCCCTTCAGGCGCGCCACTCGCTCTCCGGAGGACGCCAGACGGATCATCAGCGCTTCAATCCGCGCCTGGTCGGTGTGCGGCTCGCCCGTTCCCGAGCCGGCGCCCTTGCCGACGAACACCCGCCGGGCGTCGCGTCGCGCGCGCTCCAGTATCGCCTCGGGAACCAGGCGGTCATACAAGATGACATCGGCCTGCTGCAGCAGCTGCAGCGCCCGCAGGGTCAGCAGGTCCGGATCGCCGGGGCCGGCGCCGATGAGATAGACCTCCCCGAGGCTGCGCGCGCCGGTGAGACGCGCGGCGGTCAGCTGCGCCGCGTGCAGCTCGCGCTCGAAGTCGTTGGATGCGCCGGGCGCATCGCCCTGCAGGATGCGCGTGCCCGCGGTGCCGCGCACGATGCGCTCCCAGAAGGCGGCTCGAGCGCCCGGTGCGAGCGCGCGCTGTACGCGCTCGCGCCGCTCGCCGATGAATCGGGCGAGGGCCCCGAGGGTCCCGGGCAGCAGTGCCTCGATCTGCTCGCGGACCCAGCGTGCCAGCACCGGTGCCCGGCCCCCCGAGCCCACCGCCACGATCAGCGGTGCGCGGTCGACGATTGCCGGGAAATAGAATGAGGAGAGCTCGGCATCATCGACGACATTCACGGGCAGGGCCCGCGAGGCCGCCGCCGCCGAAACCGCCGCGTTGACCTCTCTACGGTCCGTCGCCGCGATGACCAGCCGCATTCCCTCGAGGTGCGGCGGCGCGAAGGGCTCGGCCCGGTGCCGGATGCCGCCCGCGGCGGCTCGCGCGGCGAGCGTCTCGCACAGCCGTGGCGCGATCACCGTGACGTCGGCGCCCACTCGCAGCAGCAGCTCGATCTTGCGTTCGGCAACGCGCCCGCCACCGACCACCGCGACCGGCGTGGCGCGCAGCTGCAGGAAGATGGGCAGATGGTCCAAGCCGCTTGCCGCGGCGCTCAGGCCTGGGCCGCCGCCGGGCGAATGCTGGGGTGTAGGCCACATTCACGGGACTCGGGTTGCTCCCACCACCAGCGGCCGGCGCGCCGGCTCTCGCCGGGCTGGATGGCGCGCGTGCACGGCGAGCAGCCAATGCTGGGGAACTGCCGATCGTGCAGCACATTGTACGGGAGCTTGCGGGC
>JAJZZR010000386.1 GCA_021797465.1 Pseudomonadota bacterium
GTGCTCGAGGGGGGAGAGCTCGAGGGCTTCCCGCTGCTGCGGGCCGTCGGTGCCGGCAGCGCGCGCGCGCCGCGGCTGATCGATTTGCGCTGGGGGCGTCCGGACGCCGCGCGCGTCACGCTGGTCGGCAAGGGCGTCTGCTTCGACACCGGCGGACTCGACCTGAAGTCCGCGTCGGCCATGCTGTTGATGAAAAAAGACATGGGAGGTGCGGCCTGCGCGCTCGGGCTTGCCGATCTTCTGATGCGGCTCGATGCGCAAGTGCAGTTGCGCGTCTTGATACCGGCCGTCGAGAACAGTGTGGGAGCCTGTGCGTACCGGCCTGGCGATGTGCTGCGCTCGCGCAAGGGGCTCACGGTGGAGGTGGGTAATACCGACGCCGAGGGCCGGCTGGTGCTGGCCGATGCGCTTGCCGCGGCGGACGAGGAGCGCCCGGCGCTGCTGATCGATCTGGCGACCCTCACGGGCGCGGCGCGCACCGCGCTCGGACCGGAGTTGCCGGCGGTCTATGCCCGGCCCGCGCATTGGGCGCAGCGGGTGTGCGAGATCGGCGAGGCGGAGGCTGATCCGCTCTGGCCGATGCCGTTGTGGCCAGGCTACGAGGAGGATCTGGCGAGCAGAATTGCCGATCTCGGCAATGTGGCATCGACGCCATTCGCCGGCTCGATCGTCGCCGCGTTGTTTCTGCAGAGGTTCGTCGCCGCCACGACCGACTGGCTGCACGTTGACATGTATGCGTGGAATGCTAAGGATAGACCGGGCCGTCCGGTCGGCGCGGAAGCGCAGTGCGTTCGAACGTTGTATCGTTTGCTGCGCGAGCGTTTCGGCTGAGGACCCCGCGCGAAGTCGCGGTGGGCGAATCGGCGGTGGGCAGGTGGATACTTGAGCGAAGTGACGTCAACTCGACGGGACGATAGATGACGGTGAAGAAGAACGAGACAATCGATCCGCGCGCGTACTCGCGCGCGGTGGTCGACGGGGACAGGCGAGCGCCGGCGCGGGCGATGCTGCGCGCGGTCGGTTTCCGGGACGTTGATTTCGGCAAGCCGCAGGTCGGCATCGCCTCGACCTGGGCCGATCTCACCCCGTGCAACATGCACATCGCGCAGCTGGCGCGCGAAGCGGCCGCGGGCGCCGACGCCGCCGGCGGCAAGAGCGTGCTGTTCAACACGATCACGGTCTCGGACGGCATTTCCATGGGCACTCCGGGCATGCGCTACTCGCTGGTCTCGCGCGAGCTCATCGCCGACTCGATCGAGGCGGTGGTCGGCGCGGAAGGCTTCGATGGCTTCGTCGCCGTCGGCGGCTGCGACAAGAACATGCCGGGCTGCGCCATGGCCATGGCGCGGCTGAACCGTCCCGCCGTGTTCGTCTACGGCGGCACCATCCGTCCCGGCGCGCGGCGGCGCGACATCGTGGCCGTGTTCGAGGCGGTCGGCGCGCGCGCGGCCGGCAAGATCTCCGCGGAGGAGCTGCTCGAGGTCGAGCGCACGGCGATTCCGGGACCGGGTAGCTGCGGGGGCATGTACACTGCGAATACCATGGCCTCGGCCATCGAGGCGCTCGGCCTGTCGCTGCCGGGCAGCTCGGCCCAGGATGCCGTGAGCGAGGCGAAGATCAGTGACTGCCGCCGCGCCGGCGAGGCGGTGATGCGCCTGATCGGCACCGGCCTGCGGCCGCGCGACATCCTCACCCGCAAGGCTTTCGAGAATGCCATTACCGTGGCCATCGCCCTCGGCGGCTCGACCAATGCGGTCCTGCATCTGCTGGCGATCGCGCACGAGGCGCGCGTGCGGCTGGGATTGGACGATTTCACCCGCATCGGGCGCCGGGTGCCCGTGCTGGCGGACCTGAAGCCGAGCGGACGGTACCTGATGTCCGAGCTCGTGGCGATCGGGGGCATTCAGCCGCTGATGAAGATGCTGCTCGAGGGCGGCCTGCTGCACGGGGAATGCATGACGGTCACCGGCCAGACGCTCGAGGAGAATCTGGCAGCCGCGCCCGAGTATGCCCCCGGGCAAGACATCGTGCGCCCGCTCAGTGCGCCGTTGCGCAAGGACAGCCATCTGGTGGTGCTGTACGGCAACCTCGCCCCCGAGGGGGCGGTGGCCAAGATCTCCGGCCAGGAAGGGGAACGCTTCAGCGGCCGTGCACGCGTGTTTGAGGGCGAGGAAGCCGCGACCGAGGCCATTCTCGCTGGCCGGGTCCGGGCGGGCGACGTGGTCGTGATCCGCAACGAGGGGCCCCGGGGAGGGCCCGGGATGCGCGAGATGCTGGGCCCCACCGGCGCGATCGTCGGCCGGGGCCTCAACGGTCAGGTGGCGTTGATCACCGATGGACGCTTCTCCGGCGGCAGCCACGGCTTCGTCGTGGGGCACGTCGCGCCGGAGGCGGCCAATGCCGGCCCCATCGGGCTGCTGCGCACGGGTGATCCGATCACCATCGATGCGCTCGGCAGGGAAATCAACGTCGATCTTACGGCCGCGGAACTGCGTCGCCGCCGCGCCGCATGGAAACCGCGCAAGGCGCCGCCGGCGGGCGTGCTGGGCAAGTATGCGCAGCTGGTTGGTAGCGCCTCGCGGGGCGCGGTGACGGGCGCTGGCGCGCCCCGTCCGAGCTCGCGCTGACGCGTGGCGCCCATGCGAACGCACCCCATTTCTGTCGGCGAAGGCCACTTGCAGTTGTCAGCGCGACAGGCAGCGGTTACAGTTCGTACCTGCATCGTGGATGCGCATGGCGCGCGCTTGGCAATCCGCCCTTCGGTCGCCGTGAAACAGATTCTGACAGGGGGAGTGAGCCACGCGAGTGCCGGCCTCTCGGCAGAGCCCGGGCGTGGACTACAGTTTGAACGATCCGGCGGATGCGCCGGCCACCTCGGGTCCGGACTGAGCCGCTTGCGGCCGGGTAGAAAGACCGCTACCTTCGGCTTTGATCGTCTCGATTCGGTATTTTAAGACAGGCAACAGCGACGCCTCTGCAATTAGACATGAGTGCTTACGTACACGACACGCAGTACTTCACCCGGCGCACGGCCGTACTGGCCGCCATCATCGCGCTGCACGTATTGATTCTTTACGCGTTGGCCACGGGGCTGATGCAAAAGGCAATCAAACTGGCCGCGCCGCCGATTCAGACGCAGATCGTGCGTCAGGTTCACAAGCACCTTCCGCCGCCGCCGCCGCCGCCGCCGCAGCTGGTGCAGCAGCAGGTGCAGGTGCCGCCGCCGATCATTCAGATCAATGTGCCGGCCGACCAGAGCCGCGCCATTACGGTGACCAAGCACGTGGTGCGCGCGCCGCCGGCGCCGCCGCCGGCGCCGCCCGCGGTGTACACGCCGTTGAGCGAAGGACGGGACTTCCCGAACACACAGAACTACTATCCGCAGTCCTCGATGCGCCTGGGCGAGCAGGGGACGGCGATCGTACAGGTGTGCGTCGGGGCGAACGGGCGGCTCACGAGCGCGCCGCACTTGGTGAGGTCCTCGGGCAGTCCGCGTCTGGATCGCGCGGCGTTGCGTTACGCCAGGGCGACTTCCGGGCACTGGGTGCCGGAGAAGCGCAACGGCGTGCCGATGAATTACTGTGGTCAGCTGCCGATCAAGTTCCGGCTCAACGACTTCTGATGAACATTGTTTCCATCCACTACAACCTCCGCTGCGCATCGCGGTTATTTTGTGATCTTGTGATCTGAGGAAATCTATGGCTACCCAAGCTGTCGCATCCGTTAACAACCCATACGGCATTTCGGGCCTGTGGAGCAGAGGCGGTCTGATCGACCGTTTCGTGATGATCCTGCTGCTGGCGATGTCGCTCGCCACCTGGTACGTGATCTTCACCAAGCTGTGGGATCAGCACAGGCTGAAGAAGTCCGCGCGCGAGGCCGAGAAGAAGTTCTGGCAGGCGCCCTCGATCAAGGAAGGTGTCGAGAAGCTGAAGAAGGGCAACGAGTTTCGCACCATTGCCGAGGACGGGCTGCGGGCGATGACCCATCACGACGGCCGTCTGACCGACCGGATCGACTTGAACGAGTGGATCACGATGTCGCTGCAGCGCTCGGTCGAGCAGGTCGGCAACAACATGTCGAGCGGCCTGGGACTGCTGGCCACGGTGGGCTCCTCGGCGCCGTTCGTGGGTCTGTTCGGCACGGTGTGGGGCGTCTTGAACGCGCTGATCGCCATCGGTTTGGCCGGCCAGGCGAGCATCGACAAGGTCGCCGGCCCGGTCGGCGAGGCGCTGATCATGACCGCCCTGGGTCTGGCGGCCGCCGTGCCGGCGGTGTGGGGCTACAACTGGCTGCTCGGTCGCAACAAGGCGCTGCAGGATGCGCTGCGCAACTTCGCCAGCGATCTGCACGCCTACCTGGTGGGCGGGGCGCGCGTGGCGGGTGCGGAGAGCGCCGGGGCGAAGCCCGCGGCGGCGCCGGCGGCGGCCGTGCGCAAGTGAGCGCTGCGGTTTCTTGAACTGAGATGTCGGATGCGCGAACGTGCCCCGCGGTCTCGCGGGGCACGTTTGATGTGAGGAGCTGACGAAAATGGCGATGAATGTCGGAGGCGACTCGGGAGACGAGCAGAGCGTGATGGCCACCATCAATACGACGCCGCTGGTGGACGTCATGTTGGTGCTGCTGATCATCTTCCTCATCACGATTCCCGTGATCACTCAGCATGTGAAGGTGAATCTGCCGCATGCGAACAACATTCCGACGGTGACCAAGCCGCACGAGATCACCATTTCGGTGACGCGCAACGGCTCGATCTACTGGGGTACGCAACTGGTGCCGAGCAGCAGGCGATTGCTGCAGAAGATCGAGCAGGTTGCGGTGGAAGTGCCACAGCCGGCGGTGAAGATCCGCGGCGATCGCAATGCGGACTACCGTTATATCGGCCACGTAATGTACGAGCTGCAGCGTGGCGGCATGGTGAAGGTCGATTTCATCACCGAGCCGAGCGCCAACGAGCTCGGAGTGCATTGATGATCAATCTGTACGGACGCCGTCGCGCGTTCGAGGAGTTTTAAGTCCATGGCCATGTCGATGGGGTCCGGCAAGGGCCCGATGATCGAGATCAACACCACGCCGTTGATCGATGTGATGCTCGTGCTGCTGGTGACGCTGATCGTCACGCTGCCGATCATGACCCATACGACCAAGATCGACCTGCCGCAGCGGCAACATCAGCCGCCGAAGACTCCGCCGCAGGTGATCAATCTGGCCATCGAATTCGACGGCACGATCACCTGGAACGGCACGGTGGTGCCGAACATGCAGGTGCTCGATGGGTATTTCCAGAGCGAGGCGCAGAAGAACCCCCAGCCTGAGATCCATCTCAGTCCGGACGGCATGGCCAAGTACAGCGTCGTCGCGAAGGTGCTCGCGGCCGCCCAGCGCAACCGCATGACGAAGATCGGCTTCGTCAACACATCCGAATTCTCACAATGACGTCAGTAACTCAAACCGCTATGCGAGACAGATTCATGAAATTCAAGGGGATTGTGGCCACGGCTGCGCTCGGCGCACTGTTGGTGTGTGGCGCGACGATGGTCGGAGTCTCTGCGGCGCACGCCGCGACCAAGGGACCGTCGCAGGCCATGAAGCGCGGCATCGCGCTGAAGCTCAAGGCCGCGCAGACAGCCATTCAGAAAGGGCAATACGCCGCGGGCATCGCCAAGCTCAACGCCATGGCGGGCAACAAACAGCTGCTGGCAAGCCCGTACGCGCAGCACATCCGCAACCAGTTGTACGTGTTCGCGTACGAGAAGTCGAACCAGGAAGCGAATCTACCGAAGAGACTGAAGCTGCTGCTGAAGGATCCGTACGAGACGCCGGGCAATGTCCGTAGTTTCGTCGTGGCGTTGGCACAGCTCAGTTACCAGCTGCACCATTACCACCAGGCCATCAAGTACGGCACCGAGGCCCTGAGCAAGGGCTACGCGACCGAGGCGCAGATGGGCACGCTGGTGGCCCAGGCGCACTACCTGCTCGGTGACTGGCGGGGCACGATCAGCTTCGTGAAGCAGCAGGTTGCCGCGGAGATCAAGGCGGGCGGCAAGCCGACCCAGCACCAGTTGCAGCTGATCGAGAGCTCCTGTCAGAAGCTGCACGATCAGACGTGCCTGCTCGATTCGCTCGAGCAGCTGGTCGTTTATTATCCGCAGCGGCAATACTGGCAGTACCTGCTGTACCGCACGTTCAAGACGGTCAAGAGCAATGCGAACCTGCTCGAGGCCTATCGCCTGGCGTTCGCCGTCGGCGTGATGAAGGAGCCGCATGAGTTCATCAGCTATGCGGAGCTGGCCATCGAGGCCGACACGCCGGGAGAGGCCGAGACGGTCCTCAATACGGCGCTGAAGGACGGCGTATTCACCACCGTCGACGGCAAGGCGAAGGCCGAGCGCATCCTGCAGGACGCGGAGAAGCACTCCACGGCTGCGGACCGAGCATCGCTCGCGCACACCGCGGTGCTGGCGAACAAGCAGTCCACGGGTAACTCGGATATCCGGGTCGGATTGGCCTATTACGGATACAAGCAGTACCCGGAGGCGATCAAGCTGTACCAGGAAGGCATCGCCAAGGGCGGCCTGAAGCGGCCGGGCGAAGCGCGCCTGCTGCTCGGTATCGCGCAACTCGCCGCCGGCAACCGGGCTGCCGCGCTGCAGGCATTCAGCCAGGTCAGGGGCGACCCGACCCTGGTGCGTCTGGCGCAGCTGTGGAGCCTTAAGGCCAAGTCGGTGGCCGCCTGAGCGGTACCGGCCGGTTCACCACCACCCACACACAAGGACATCCAGCCATGGCGATCAAAGCCGGAGAGCGCATGCCAGCGGGCGTGCTGAAGACAATGGGAGCCGAGGGTCCCAAGGACGTTCGAACCGAGGAGCTCTTCAAGGGCAAGAAGGTGGTGCTGTTCTCCGTGCCTGGGGCGTTCACGCCGACCTGCGACGCGAAGCATCTGCCGGGCTTCGTGCAGCTGGCCGATCAGATCCGCGCCAAGGGCGTGGATTTGATCGCCTGCATGGCCGTGAACGACGTATTCGTCATGAATGCCTGGGGCAAGGCCTCGGGCGTTGGCGATAAGGTCATGATGCTGGCCGACGGAAATGGTGAATACGCCAAGGCCCTGGGACTGTCGCTGGATGCCAGCGGGTTCGGCATGGGCCAGCGTGGCCAGCGCTTCGCACTGGTGGTCGAGGACGGCGTCGCCCGGCACGTCGACGTCGAGGCGCCGGGGCAGTTCAAGGTGTCCGCCGCCGAGCACGTCCTCGGCCAGCTCTAGAGGCTTCGCAAGCCTCTAGAGCAGCTTCTCGATCTGCGGCACGATCTCGAAGAGGTCGCCGACCAGGCCGATGTCGGCGACCTCGAAGATCGGTGCTTCGGGATCCTTGTTGATCGCCACGATGGTCCGGGCATCCTTGATGCCCGTCAGGTGCTGGATGGCGCCTGAGATGCCGATGGCGACGTACAGCTCCGGGGCGATGATCTTGCCCGTCTGACCCACTTGCAGCTCGTTCGGCGCATAGCCGGCGTCGACGGCGGCGCGCGAAGCGCCGACCGCTGCGCCGAGCTTGTCGGCCAGTTGGTACAGCATCTGGAAAGCCTCGGCGCTGCCGAGAGCGCGTCCGCCGGAGATCACCCGCGCGGCGGTCTGCAGATCCGGCCGGTCGCTCTTGGCGGCCGAAGTGGCGACGAACCGGGTGTGGCTCGGTGGTTCGACCGGGGTATCGATTTTCTCGATCTGCGCCGTGCCGCCGGCGCCGGCGGCACGGAACGAGGCGGTGCGCACCGTGCCGACCACTTTCGTATCCTCGGCGACTTCCACGGTGACGATCGCGTTGCCGGCGTAAATCGGTCGGCGGAAGCGGTGAGGGCCTTCGACCGCCATGATGTCGCTCACCTGCGCCGTATCGAGCAGTGCCGCGACGCGCGGCATGAGGTCCTTTCCGAAGGTGCTCGAGGGGCCCAAGACATGAGTGTAGGGGCCGGCGAGGGCGGCGATTTGCGGGGCGATGGCGGCCGCAAGCGGATGGGCGTGGACGGGATGCTCCACGCTGAGCACACGGTGGACACCGCGCAGGGCCGCGGCCTGACGGGACACCGCGGACGCGTCGGTGGCGCATACCACGACGGTGATTTCGGCCTGCGCCACGGTGGCGGCGCAAGCGACACACTGGGCGGTGCCGGCGCCGAGGGTCGTCCCATCATGCTCGGCTACGATCAGAATGGAAGCGCTCATGATGACAACAGTCCCTTTTCCTTCAGAGCCGCGACCAGCGCGGCGGCGTTTTCGACCCGAATCCCCTTTTGGCGCTGCGGCGGCGCGGCGACGCGCACGGTCTTCAGGTGCGCGCCGGGCGTGACGCCGAGGGACTCGAGCGCCAGAGTCTCGAGCGGTTTTTTCTTCGCCTTCATGATCTCCGGCAGCTTCACGTAGCGCGGCTCGTTCAGGCGCAGATCCACGGTGACGACGGCCGGCAGGTCCACCTCGAGCGTCTCGAGACCGGCATCGACCTCGCGGGTCACCTGCGCCGTGCCCTCGCCAAGCTCGATCTTGGAGGCGAACGTCGCCTGCGGACGCCGCCATAGCGCAGCGAGCATCTGGCCGGTCTGTCCGTTGTCGTCGTCGATCGCCTGCTTGCCGAGCAGCACCAGGAACGGCTGCTCGCGCTCGATGAGCTTCAGCAGGATGCGAGCGCTCGTGAGCGGCTCGGTCGGAACGTCGCTGAGCACATGCAGCGCCCGGTCGGCGCCCATGGCGAGGCAGGTCCGCAGTTGGGCTTGGCAGTCGCCCGGTCCGATGGTGACGACCACGACCTCCTCGGCCCCTCCGCGCTCCTTGATCCTGAGCGCTTCCTCGAGCGCGATCTCGTCGAAGGGGTTGACGCTCATCTTGACCCCATCGAGCACCACGCCCGAGCCGTCGGGCTTGACGCGAATGCGCACGTTGTAGTCCACAACGCGCTTGATGCCTACCACGATGCGTTTCATCATCCAGCCACATCCTGCAGAGACTGCGGCGAATATAGCAGAGGATCGCGCCGGGCTGACGGGGTCGCGCGGCCCGCGGACAACCATCGATGATATGCTTGCGCGATGAGCGAGTCCCTGATTCGACCGAGCGAGAGTCTGCGCCACGTCCGCTACGAGATTCGCGGGCGGCTTGCGCACCGCGCTCACGAGCTCGAGCGTCAGGGCTACGAGATCATCTCGCTCAACATCGGCAATCCCGGGGCCTTCGGCCTGCGCACGCCCGAGACGATGCGCCTGGCGATGATCGAGAACCTCGCCGAGGCCGACGGCTATTGTCACCAGAAGGGCATCTTCCCGGCACGTGAAGCGGTGGTGATGCAGCAGCAGGCGCGCGGGGTCACCGGCGTCACGGCCGAAGAGGTGTTCATCGGCAACGGCGTGAGCGAATTGATCAATCTGGTGCTGCGCGCGCTGCTCGACGACGGCGACGAAGTCCTGGTGCCGAGCCCCGATTATCCGCTGTGGAGCGCCGCAGTGACGCTCAACGGCGGTCGCGCCGTGCACTACCCCTGCCGCCCGGAGAACGGCTTCGTGCCCGACCCGGAAGAGCTCGCCCGGCTGATCACGCCGCGGACCCGCGCGCTGGTGATCATCAATCCCAACAATCCGACGGGGGCGGTGTATCCGCGCGCGGTGCTCGAGGCGCTTGCGCGCCTCGCCGAGCGAGCGGGTCTGGTGGTCTTCAGCGACGAAATCTACGACCAGATGATCTACGACGGGGCGGAATTCATCCCGATGGCCACGCTGGTGCGCGAGACGCTGTGCGCGACGTTGTCCGGATTGTCCAAGGTCTATCGGGCCTGCGGCTATCGCGTGGGTTGGGCGGTGTTCTCGGGGCAGACTCGCGCCGCCGCGGATTATCTGGCAGCGATCGATTTGCTGAGCTCGTTGCGCCTGTGCAGCAACGTGCTGGCCCAGTGGGCCGTGCAGACCGCCCTCGGCGGCTATCAGAGTATCCGGGATCTGATCACCCCGGGCGGGCGCCTGTACGAGTCGCGCCGGACGATTCACGACGCGGTGAGCGGCAGCCGGTTCCTGCGCCTCAAGGAGGCGCCGCAGGGCGCGATGTACGCCTTCGTCGGCGTGGATACGGTCGAGTTGCCGGCATTCGACGATCAGCGCTTCGCGCTCGATCTGCTCGAGCAGAAGCACGTTCTGGTGGCTCCGGGCGTCAGTTTCAACGTGCCGTACCGGAATCATTTTCGCATCACGAGCCTGCCGGACAGTGCGACGCTGCAGGAGGTCTTCGCGCGGATCGAGGATCTGCTGAGCGCTTACGCGGCCGCGCCGCCGGCGGTGGACAATGTCGTGACCGTTGCCAAACGGTTGGCATGACGGACGCGCGGGAATCAGCTAGAGTGATTTCTCTAAAAACTCTATAATTAATTGTTTTGAATAGGATTCCAGGTCATCTCGACCCGGTGATCAAGGCGGGCGGCACGGTCGTGACACCGACCCGCCAGCGAGCGTACGCGCTGCGTCTGGCGTATGCCGCACGCGAACTCGACTGCGGACGTCGCGTGTGGCCGAGCCCGGACGTGCTGCCGCTCTCGGGCTGGCTGACGCGCGGCCTGGAGCGGCGTGCGCAGCAGGAGAATCCCGGTTCGCACCATCCCCGTCTGCTGACGGGCGCTGAAGAGTGGCTGCTGTGGCGCGAGTGCGCCGCGCAGGCGCGCGCGGGACTCGAGCTGGTCAATCCGGATGCACTGGCGGACGGACTGCTCGGAGCCAGTCAGCTTGCCGCCGAGCTGAGGATCGATGTGGCCCGGCTGCACGCCGCGCCCAACACCGAGACGGCGCTATTGCAAGCGATGCACCGCAGCGTCTGCGCCCGCAGCCGCGCGATCGGCGCGGCCTCTATGGACGCGCTGCTCGGCCGGGCAGTGGCGCTCGGCGATCGGCGGCCGGTGGCGTTCTGCGGAATGTTGACGCCGACGCCGCGCCTGCGGGCCCTGATCGACGCGCGGCGCGCGCTCGGCTGGCCGACCGAAATCATGGCGCCACCGGCCGCGCCGCCGCCCCCGGAGTCGGTGGTGCGCGCGGCGGACGAGACGGAAGAGCTGGACCGCATCGCGCAGTGGTGCCGCGAACGGCTCGAGCGCGCGTCGGCGGGCCGGCTGCTGGTGGTGCTACCGGGCTCGATGGGGCGGCGCGAGCGCCTGGCCGCCTTGATCCGCCAGTCGCTCGATCCCGGCGGGGCATACGCCGCGGCGCGGGGAGCGGCCGTCGGCATCGAAGGGGGCGCTTCGTTCGCCGAGCAGCCGGCCGTGAGCCAGGCGCTGTTCGCGTTGACGCTTTTGATCGGGGCCGACGTGCCGCTCGAGAACCTGCTGGAGTGGCTGCGCAGCGCTGTTCTGCGGGAGTCGCCGGCCGACCGGGCCCGGCTCGATCTATGGCTCCGGGAGCGCGCTTCGCCGGCGATCGAGCGAGACGCATTGGCACGCTGGCTCGCGGCCGCGCCGGGGCCGGCCGCCTCGGCGCTGCGGGCGCGGCTCGAGCGGGCCGCCGAGCATCTGCGCGAGCCGGTGGGCTCGGCGCGCCAGTGGTCCGAACGCTTTCATGTCGCGCTCGACGGCCTGGGCTGGCCGGGACCGGCGGGGCTGGACAGTCCGAGCCAACAGACGGCGGTGCGGTTGCGTGAGCTGCTCGATGAGTTCGGTCAGTTGTCCGCCGCCGCGGGCTCGCTGAGCGGCGCGGCGGCGCTCGAGCGGCTGCGCGAGCTGGCGGCGCGGACCGCGTATCGCCCGGCGGACGAGGATCCCGCAGTGACCGTCACGGGGCAGTTCGCCGACCCGGTGGCTCGCTACGAGGGCATCTGGGTGGCGGGACTGCACGCCGATACCCTGCCGATGCCCGTCACGCCCGATCCCTTCCTGCCGCTTGCGGCGCAAGTCGCCGCGGGTCATGGCGGCGCCTCTAGCGCGGCGCGCCTGCGCGAAGCCCAAGCGCTGCTGGCGGCCTGGCGGGCCGCGACGGATCACCTGGTGCTCTCGATGCCGCTGCGCGCCGAGGACGTGCGAGTGCTGCCGAGTCCGCTGCTCGCGCCCTGGCTCGGCAGCGAGCCGCCGCCCGCGGCCGTGCTGCCGTGGCTGCCGGAGCGTGTGCACCGGGATGACCGGCTCGAGCCTTGGCGGGATGTGGGCGTCGCCTGGGCACGCGGCGCGCCGCTGCCGGCGGGAACACGCAGTCTTGAGCTGCAGAATGACTGTCCGTTCCGCGCCTATGCCGAGCTGCGTTTGGGCTGCGAGCGGTGGGCGGAGGCCGAGCCCGGCATCGCCGCGGATCTGCGCGGCCGTTTGTTGCATGTCGCGCTGCAGCATCTGTGGGAGGGCTTGGGGGATTCGGGGGCATTGGCCGCGCTTGCGCCGGCGGCGCTTGCAGCGCTCATCGGCGCGTGCGTCGAGCGCGCTGCGTCCGAGCTGATCGGCGCCGAGCGTGCGCCGCCGGCGGATCCCGCACTGCAGCGCGAATGCCGGCGCGCGGTCCGGCTCATCGCGACGCTGTGTGCGCTGGAGCGCCAGCGCGCACCGTTCGCGGTGCGGTACACCGAACATGCCGGGGAGCTTGCCCTGGGCGAGTCCACCGTGCGCGTGCGCATGGATCGGGTCGATGCGCTCGCCGATGGTGGCCTTGCGGTGCTCGACTACAAGAGCGGACGGCCGGTGCGCCCCGACTGGTACGGGGAGCGCCCGTCGCACCCCCAGCTGCTCGCGTATCTTGCCGCTCTCGATGAACCGGTGCGCGCCCTTGCGACCGTCAACCTGACAGCCCGCGAAGTGGGTTTCCACGGCATTGCCGCGAGCGACGGATTGCTCCCGCGGGTGGAGACGGCGCGGACCTCGGCCGGCGGCGGCGATGCCTGGGACGAGCGGGTCGCGGCCTGGAAGGCCGTGCTCGAGCGCCTGGCGGGCGCGTTCGCGCGGGGAGAGGCGCCGGTGAACCCCAAGCCCGGCGCCTGTGACTACTGCCA
>JAJZZR010000149.1 GCA_021797465.1 Pseudomonadota bacterium
AGAAGGAACTGCAGGCGCTCAATCTCAAGCCCCATGAGTTTCATGGCGAGTGGAATTACACCATCACGCCCAAGCGGCGTCCGGCATAATTGCTCAAGTTAATATTGCACGCGTCCTTGGCGACAAACGGCGATGCAAACGTTCCAACGATGCCAAATGCCGCGACTATTGCAGTGGCTGCGCTCATGGGCGGGGTCTACGCCCGCCCGCGCCGGACGAGTACACGAAGTGTCAGCGGAGCAAGACCGGGGGACGCCGCTTGCGCGCCGGCAAGTCGATCAGCCGGCGAGCCGCGCGTCGAGGTAATCGGCCCATGCTTGCATCATCGCTTGGCGCTCGGGCAGGCGCGTCGAGCGGTTATAAATCGCTCTCACTGATGAATCCCGGTGCGCCAGTTGCAACTCAATAATGTCCGGCGGGTGTCCTTGCTCGTTTAGCGCGGTGCTCGCCATCGCGCGGAATCCGTGACTGACGATCTTGTCCGGGCCGTACCCCATGCGGCGCAGGGCTTGATTCAAAGTGTTTTCGCTGATCGGCTTGCCCGGCACCAACCCCGGAAACACCAGGCCGTGCGGGTCGCGCCCGGTGATCGTGCGCAGCTCCTTGAGAAGTGCCACCGCTTGCCGCGAGAGCGGCACCAGGTGCTCACCCGGATTTTTGCGGCGCATCTTCATGCGCTCGCCGGGTATGCGCCACAGCGGCTCGGCGCAGTCCAGATCGAACTCGGGCCAGCGCGCGTTGCGCAGCTCGCCGGGACGCGTGAATACCAGCGGGAGAATGCGCAGGCAGTAGCAGGTGCTCGGGTCACCGGTGTATGAGTGAATCGCCCGCATCAGTTCGGCAATCTCGGTGGGCTTCGTCAGAGTGGCGTACTTCTCGGATTGCACGGGTGCCAGTACGTCGCCGAGGTCGGCGGCCACGTCGCGATCAGCGTGCCCGAGCGCAACGGCGTAACGCAGCACGCGGCCAATCTGCGCGCGCACCCGGTGCGCATCTTCGCCGCGTCCGCGCGCCTCTATGGCGAGGATCACGGGTCGAATGTCCGCCGGCGTCAGTGCGCGGGCCGGAATCGCGCCGAGTTTCGGCAGCCAGTGCGTCATGAGATACCTCTCGCGCTTCTCGGTCGAGGGTGCCCAGGCTTGCTTGTCCGCCCAGGCGGCGGCCAATACCCCCATCGTCTCGCCGACTGCGCCACGAGCCCCTGGCGCTCGAGCCGGGTCTTGCCCGGCACGCAACGCGGCGCGTGCCTCGAGCGCCTTCGCGCGGGCAGCCTCCACAGTGATCTCCGGCCATGGGCCGAGGGAGAGCCGCTTCTCTTTCCCGCCGAATCGATACTTGAGCCGCCACAGTTTGCCGCCCGCCGGGGTGACATACAAATACAGCCCGGCGCCATCGGCGATCTTGTAGGGCTTTCCCCGCGGTTTCAGTGCCTTGACGGCCCGCTCGGTCAGCTTCTCGGTAGTGCGCACGCCGATGCCCCCATCGACGGGGCGGGGTGCCCCGGATGCCCCCTATCGTGCCCCCGTCCGGCAGCTCTCGCAAGGTCTCAGGAGCGGTAAGGAGCGAGGCGGTATATCATAAGCCATTGTTTTTGTTATTCATTAGAGCTTGGTGGATGCTCTGATAATGAGTCGTGGTGGGCGGTACTGGGATCGAACCAGTGGCCCCTGCCGTGTGAAAGCAGTGCTCTACCGCTGAGCTAACCGCCCATCCCTTTGGGGACGGGAAGTCTATCCGCGGTGGGTGGCGGACGCAATCATGAGCAGGGCCGTTGGCCGCGTGCGCTTGCCGGCCACCGTGTGTGACGCTCGTCACGCTTGCACGGCATAGTGCGACTCAAGTCCCAGAGTGCCCGGGTCGATACAGCCTCGAGAGTCGAACGTCGCCCCATGCCGGCTGGGCGGCTCAGGGGTTGATCGCGACCATGAATGCAGGCGCTGCGCTGCAAGCAATTGATTCAGTGCTGATCGTGGATGACAGCGGCATCCAGCGCGGCATCGGCGCGGCGCTGTGCCAGGCGCTGCGGATCAACCAGGTCCACGAGGCCGAGGACGGCGTCGCCGCCCTGGCGCTGCTCGATTCTCTTCCCGCCCCACCCGACCTGCTCATCGTGGATCTCGAGATGCCGAAGATGGATGGGCCGGAACTGCTCTCGGCGCTCTCGACCCGCCACCTGCGATCGCCGGTCATCGTCGCCTCCTCCCGGGAGAGCTCACTGCGTCATTCGGTCGAGGACATGGGAACGGCGCTCGGCCTGCGCATTCTCGGCAGCCTGCAGAAGCCATTGACCGAATCCGGTCTCGGCGCGCTGCTGCAACGCCAGCCGGGCAGTGCCGACACCGAGCATTCCCTCGAGGCCGCGCCGGTCGACCCGCTCGCGCTGCGCGCGGCCATCGAGCGCGACGAAATCCGGGTCTTCTATCATCCGCAGGTGGAGGTCGGCTCCTGCCGGGTGCGCGGCCTCGAGGCGCTGGCGCGTTGGCACCATCCCGTGCAGGGCTGGATCCCGCCGGATGCCTTCATTCCCATTGCCGAGCAGCACGGCCTGATTCATGCGTTGACGCTGCGCGTCATGGAACAGGCCATGGCGCAGACCGCGCAGTGGTCGCGTCAGGGACTCGATCTATCCATCGCCATCAACGTCTCGCCGCTGCTGCTCGACCGCCCCGAGCTGGTCCAGGAAATCTCCGAGCTGCAACGCAAGTATCAGCTGCGTGCCGAGCAGGTCGTGCTCGAAGTCACCGAAAGCTCGCTGCTGCGCGAGCTCGCCGTCGCCCTCGGCGTGCTCACGCGCCTTCGCCTGCGCGGCTTCCGGCTTTCGCTCGATGATTACGGCACCGGCTTCTCCTCGATGCAGCAATTGGCCCGCATTCCGTTCACCGAACTCAAGGTGGACCGCAGCTTCGTGCACGGAGCCTCCGAGCGAGAGAACCTGCGGGTGATCCTGCGCTCGGCACTCGACATGGCGAACGAACTCGGCCTGGAAACCGTCGCCGAAGGCGTCGAGTCCGTACGCGACTGGCAGCTCGTACGCCAGTACGGCTGCACCCTCGCGCAGGGCTGGCTGCTGGCCAAAGCCATGCCGGCGGCTGACTTCGAGCCCTGGTTGCAGCAGTTGCGGGCCACCCGCGCCGAACTGCTCGCCTGAGCGGCTCGCGGCGCCGGTTGCACCGGCGGTGGCGCTGCCCTGATACTCCGGGGTCCTTCTCCCGCGCCCCCCCCCCGGTGACCTCTGGTGGCATCACGCCTGCCGCATAACGTCCGCTGTCTGCTCGCAGCCCGCGCATCACGCAGCGTCGGGCAGGGCGCGACCGTGGCGACGTTCAGCCTCTATCTGCATGCGCTGGGCTTCGGGGGCCCCGCCATCGGCGTCGTGCTGATGGCCGGCTTGGCCTTCGGGTCCTTGCTGACCCTGGTCATTGGACCCCTGAGCGATCGGGTCAGCCGACGCCGCCTGCTCATCGTCTACGAGGTGTCGGCGATGGCTGCGGCCCTCGCGGCTATCATGTCGCCCAACGAGGCGGTGCTCATCGCCGCGGCGACGCTCGCAGGCTTCGGTCGCGGCGCCAACGGCGCGGCGGGGCCGTTCGCTCCGGTCGAGCAGGCCTGGATTGCCCGGGAAGTGGACGGCGAGGATCGCCGCCGCGCGCTGGCGCATAATGCGACGCTGGGTTTTCTGGGTATGGGCACCGGAGCGATCCTGGTCGTTCTTCCGCCCTTGTTCGGCCACGGATACGCCGAGATCTCCACCTTCCGCATGCTCTTCACGCTGCCGCTGGCCGGTTCGCTCGCCAGCCTCGCGCTCCTGGGCTGGGCGCGCGAGGCGGTGCCGGCTGGAGTCGCGCCGGCTCGCGACGCCCGCGCCGAGGCGCACATCAAGCGCGAAGAGAATCGCAGGATCTCCAAGCTCGCGCTGACCAACGCCATCAACGGACTGGCGATCGGCATCGTCGGGCCGCTGATCGCTTATTGGTTCCTGCGCCGCTACGCGGCGGGACCGGCCGTCATCGGGCCGGCGCTGGCGGTGAGCTTCATGCTCGGCGCCCTGGGCGCGATGCTCGCCAACGGGCTCAGCCGGCGTTTCGGCAGCGTCCGGTCGGTAATTGCCATGCGCATCGTGGGCCTCGCGCTGTTGATCGCCGTTCCCTTCTCACCCGATTTCGATCTGGCCGCCGGCCTGTACGCGGTCCGCGGCGCCTTCAACCGCGGCACGGCCGGAGTGCGCCAGGCGGTCGCCGCCGCATTGACCCGGGCCGAGCGGCGCGGTGTCGCGGCCAGCGTGCAGAATCTCTCGGTACAGATCCCGCGCGCGGTCGGTCCGATCATCGGCGGCTGGCTGATTCACCGCGGCGAGTTCATCACGCCGTTCATGATCACCGCCGGGCTGCAGGCGCTGTATCTCGTTCTCTATCACCGCTTCTTCGGCGGAGTCGATGCCGCGATGGGCCGCGAGAATCCCGCCGACGCGGCGCTTTGAGCGCATCGCCCGCAACCCGACCCGCGGGAATCGGCGCACGCGCGCGGGACACCGGCCGATCCGCTCAGGTGGTCAGCGCAAGCAGCGGCCGAATGATCAGCTGGCCGAACGCGGCCCCCAGGGCCATCACCGCCAGCAACACCACCAGGGTCAGCACCAACGGCCGGCGCAGGCCCACTGCCGCGGCCGGCGCGGCTTCGGACGCCGGCGCCAGCGGCTTGAGCAGTTGGGATACGCGGCTGCGCAGGCTGTCCGGATCGCCGACCAGTCTGGCATGCGCGAACTGGGTTCCGCCGAGACTCGTGCGCTGACGCGGGGTGAGATCGCTGACATAGCGGACGGAGGCCAGCATGGCGGCCGCGAGGTCCGTTCCATCGACGCCTTCGCGGCGCGCCTCCTCGTCACGCGCCAGTTCCAGCGCCTCGAGCCACTCGCTCAGGCGCCGCTGCGCCTGCGGCCAGGGCCACTGCAGATCCGTGATCAACTGCGCCAGCCAGATACGCAGCGGATCCCGATGGCGCGCATGCGCGCGCTCGTGCGCCAGCGCGGCGTGAATCACCGGCTCATCGAGCCGCCGGGCGAGAAACGGCGAGAACGCCACCTGCGGCTGCAGAAGCCCGAAGGTCGACACGCCGCACTCGGGCGGCTCGCGCACCAGCGACCACAGGGCCCGGACCACCGCCCGTGCGAACAACACTCCAAATGGCAGCCACAGTGACACGACGACGTACGGATCGAGCGGGTCGCGCACCGGATCGGGCTCGAGCAGCGCCCAGCCGATGAACCAGGCCGCGCACACCAGGATCGGTACGGCGGGCCGGCACAGTGCCCGCCACGCCTGCCGCTCGCGGGCCGCGGGATCGACGCCGGACGGCTGGCGCCGCGCCCATCCGGCGAGCAGCTGCAGGATCAGCCCGCCGGAGGTCATGATCAACAGCGTGACCAGCGTCTCACGTTCCATCTTCCGTCCTCCTGCGCGCGGCCACCGCCTGCTCCAGCTCGGTCAGCAGCGCCGGATCGAGGTCGTTGACGGCCTCCACCAGCGCCGCCACCGCCGCCCGCGGCGCGGGACCCAGCAGACGGGTGAGCACGTTGCGCGCTCTGGCGCGCTCGACCTCCTCGCGGGCCACCCGCGGCCGGTACAGAAACGCAGCACCCTTGCGCTGACGTTGAATCAGGCCTTTCTCGCGCAGACGGTCGATCACCTTGGCGGTGGTCGTGTACACCCGATCCTGCGGCGCGCCAATGCGCTCGTGCAGCTCGCGAACCGAGGCGGTACCGAGCTGCCACAGCTCGGCGAGCACGGCGTATTCGAGATCATCGGCCGGCAATCGGTAGCGTGTCACGGCCCGAGTCTAGGTCCGCCGTCCCGGCCACGCAAGGCGCCCCGGCGGCCCGCAGCGAAGCCAACCGGGACGTGGGCGACCCCGGCGCCTTGAATCACCGCGCAGCGCAATGTCCGCCAACGTGTATGATTCTGCACAGACCTTGCCCCGGTACGCGAGGCTGTATAAAATATCAGCTAGGTGAAGGCCTTTACCGCCGAGAGGGCGGAAGGTCAAGCGCGTGCAGCGGGTCCGCGACGCCGCTCGGTCCAGTCGAGCGCGGCAAGTCCGACCGCTAAGAAGCGCGAACCGTATGGCAGGTCCCTCGGGACCGAGGCCATGCGTGGGCTGCCAGGAACAGCTCAACGCAGGATCAGGTCCGGGTTCTAACAGGTCCAAAGCCCACGCACCAGACAGGGATCGCGCTTGCTCATTATCCATGTCGATCTTGCCCACGAGATCACCTGGCTGATCGCCACGGGCGTGATCTTCGGCATCCTCTTCCGTCCCTGGGGGCTCTCGGAGGCGCTCTGGGCGGTGTCGGGGGCGGCGCTGTTGGTCGCCGGATCGCTGCTGTCGTGGCGTCAGGCGTGGACGGCCGTCGGCCGCGGGACCAATGTCTACCTGTTCCTCGCCGGCATGATGCTGCTGGCGGAGCTGGCGCGCGTGCAGGGACTGTTCGACTGGATCGCCGCGCATGCGGTGCGCGCCGCGCGCGGCGCGCCGCGCCGTCTGTTCATGCTCGTCTATCTGGTCGGGATCGTCGTGACCGCGCTGCTCTCGAACGACGCCACGGCGGTCGTGCTGACGCCGGCGGTCTATGCGGCCACACGCCACGCCCGCGCCGAGCCCCTGCCCTATCTGCTGATCTGCGCGTTCATCGCCAATGCGGCGAGCTTTCTGCTGCCGATCGCCAACCCCGCCAATCTGGTCGTCTACGGCAGCCATCTGCCGCGGCTCGGTCCGTGGCTCGCGCAATTCCTGCTGCCCTCGGTGCTGGCCATCGGCGTGACGTTTTTCGTGTTACGTGCGACGCAGCGCGACGCTCTCGCCGGCACGGTCCATGACACCCCGAGCGTGCCTCGACTCACCCGCAGCGCGCGACTCGCGGCCGCCGGCATCGCTCTGACGGTCATGGTGTTGCTGTGGGCGTCGGCCAGCGGACGGCCGCTCGGCGCGCCGACCCTCGTGGCGGCGGTCCTGACGGTGGCGATCGCCTTGGCGAGCGCGCGGCGCAACCCGTGGCCGCTGGTCAAGGGCGTTTCCTGGAGCATCCTGCCGCTGGTGGCCGGCCTGTTCGTGCTCGTCTCGGGCCTCGCGCGCACCGGTCTGCTGAGCCTGCTGCGGACGCTGATCGCCGATCTGGCGCTGCGCGCCGGTCTGCTCGCCGGCTTCGCCGCCGGCGCCGGGATCGCCGCCGCCAGCAATGTGATGAACAATCTGCCGATGGCGCTGGTCGCCAGCTCGCTCGGCGCGAACCATGGGATTTCCGCGGTGCGCGCCAGCATGCTGATCGGCGTGGACCTCGGCCCCAATCTATCGGTCACCGGCTCGCTCGCCACGCTCCTGTGGTTGATTGCGCTGCGCCGCGAGAACGTGCGCGTCGATTCGCTCACGTTCCTGAAGATCGGCGTGCTGGTCATGCCGCCGGCGCTGCTCGCGGCGCTCTCGGCGGCCGCATTCGTCCATCCCACGTGATACGCATTCCTCTACAATTCCGCGATGCAAACCAAGACCCGCCTCGGCCTGGCCTGGCTACTGTGCGCCGCGTGCTGCGCAGCCCGTACATTACCCCCCGCCCAGGCGGGACAACCCGCGGCGAAGATCCCGCCGCATATGGCGCTGCCGGCGCCGCTGCCCGCGCCCTCGGCGATCCGTTACCACACGAAGCGCTCGAAGCTCAAGGCGCTCTTCTACCGCACGCTCGGGGATGCCAAGGCCTACTACACCGCGCCGTTGCACTGGAACAAGCGGGACTGGGAGTACTTCGGCGGCGCGGTGGCTGCGATCGCGGTGGCGCATCACTACGACACGCAGGTGCGCAACCACTTCGATCAAGGCTCGCCGCTTCCCGACGGGCCGCGCCCCAGCACCTCGACTGACGTGACCGACGCGCTGCCGGCGTTTGCCCTGTTCCTCGGCACTTGGAGCTATGCGCACCTGGTCGGCAATCGCACCGGCGACAACGAGGCGTGGAACATGCTCGAAGCGGGCGGACTCTCCTTCATCAGCGCCTATGCGATCAAGTACACCGTCGGTCGGCAGCGTCCCTACCAGACCCGAAACCCCAACGCATGGTTCAGCGGCGGCGACTCCTTCCCCTCCGAGCATGCCACCGCGGCCTTCGCCGTCGGCACGGTGTTCGCCGAATCGGGCAACCCCCGATACTTGTGGCTTCGACGGACGATCGGCTACGGAATAGCCGCGTACACCGCCTACCTGCGGGTGAAGGCCAACGCCCACTGGCTCTCGGATACCGTCGCCGGCGCGGCGCTTGGCATGGCCACGGCGCACTTCGTCATGGACCGCCGGGCGGAAGGCAAGATGCGTCACTCGATGGTTTCGGTGGTGCCGGTGCGCGGCGGGATCATGCTGGCCGCCGCGGTGCAGTTCGACTGAGCCGCGCGGACGCTCACGGGCTGCGGCGGGCATCCCCGCGTTCCCACCACACGACGCCCTCGCACGGATCGGGGCGGGCGCCGGCGGTCTCGCCCGCCGCGAGTGTGCGCAGCAGGGCAAAGCCCAGGATCTCGGCCCGCGGAAACGCCTCGCGCAGCCGCGCGGCCCCCGCCAGCAGGGTGCGGCCGCGGGTGATCACGTCATCGACCAACACCAAGCGCGCCGGCAGACCGCGCCCGGTGTGCACGCCAGTGACCGCGAACGAGGCGTAATGATCCCTCACCGTGGGGCGCAAGCCCACCGGTGAAGTCGCGGACTTTCTGACCGCATGCCGCCGGCGCAGCAGGCTATGGACGGACTGGCCGAGCCCCAGCTCCCTCAGACACCCGGCCAGCTGCTGGCCCACCCAGTGCGCACCGGGCTCCACGGCGCTGCCGGGAACCGGCACGAGCACCGTGTCGGGGCGGAAAAACGCGACAAATCGCCCGCCTTTGACTTGGCGCCACACCTCCACGGACAGCTGCGCCAGCACGCGCGGATCGGCGCGCTTGAGCCGCAGACCGAGCGCGCGGCTGCCCCGGCAGCCCGGCGTCTCACCCGCGGGCGCATAGGCATAACAGGCGGCGAACGCGAGGGGTGCAACCCAGGAGACCGGTGTCGCGCTCCCGTCGTCAGAGGGAGAAGTCGCGCGAACGCCCGGAACGAGCGGCCGGGCCGTCCTCCGACGGCCCGGCCTCCCGCCCACCCTCACGCACTCCAACACGCTCCCGTCTTTCCCCCTCCTTGGCCTGGCGGTTCCGCCACGCCTCGACCGCCTCCTGACGCGCGCGCTCGGCATCGACCGGCACGCTCCGCTGCGACTGGTCCGCAACACCGTGCGCCTGCGCCTCGCGATACGCCAACCAGTCCCGCACGGCCCGGCGGCGGCGCTGCTCGGAAGCGCTCGCCCCCGCCGAATCCGGCGCCGCATCGGCTTGTTTCCGGGGGCGAGCGGCGCCGGCACCCCGCTCGATACTCGCAGCCCGCGCGCCAACCCGGGAGCGGTAGCGCGCGCGGACGCGTTCCGCGATCTCGCTGCGCTCGCCGCGCCGCTCCGCCCGCAGAGCACCCCACGGCAGGCGCGCCTGCGGCTCGCGCTCGATGCCCTGGGCCGCCAGACTGCGCGCATCGATGCGCGCCGCGAGGTGCTCGGCGCGCAGCCGCTCGTTCACCAACTCGGCCCAACGCGCGCGCAGCGCCGAGAACTCCTGGCGCGCGGTCGGCAAGCCGAGTTCCGCCCGCGTGGTTCCCTGCATGTCGAGCCCGGTCTTCGGGCCCAGGCCCTCCGGTCGGACTTCCCGCGTCGTCGCCAGCAGATGCGCGTGGAAATTGCGCGGATCACCCTCGGGCCGCGGCGCATGCACGGTCAGATCCACCGCCACGTTGTAGCGCTCGGCGATCTCGCGGGAGAACGATCGCGCCAACTGCAACCGCCGCGCAGCCGGCAGCTCCGCCGGCAACGCCACCATGTACTCGCGCGCCACGCGCGAGTCCGCCCGTGGCTCGATGCGCTCCGCGGCGTTCCACAAACTCGCGCGGTCGCGCGCCCAGGCGAGCGCCGCCGCGGCGCCCTCGAGCCGCGCGGGCAATACGATCTCCTTGTGCAATACGTCTTGGCGGTTGCGATGATCGTAGAGGACCCCGGTGCGCTCGTTGCGGATCCGCTCACCGGCGCGATAGGCCGCCGAGGCCGGCGCATTGCGCCCATTCGAGCGCGATACGGTGTTGATCTGCATGTGGAAGATCGCCATGCCTGTGCCGGTCCGGACCGCGGGATGATCCGCCGCCTACGCTCGCGGCAGCCGCACGCGCAGCCAGCGGCTCGAGGAGGCGGTTTTCAGGTAGCCCTCCAGATCGGGAAGCTGTTCGATCTCGGCGGGCAGCACGGCGGACTCCGTCACGCGCTGCTCGCTGACCTGCAGCGAACGGCGCGCCGCGCGGCCGAAGCCGCCGCGCCCGTCCCGACTGCGCGCGAGCGCGCGGCGGGTCACTTCCCGCTCGCCGATCAACCGCGCGCAGAATTGCGCCGTGCCGCCGCGCTCACTGGCCGAGCAGCGCAGGATGAGTGTATTCCCGCAGTTCTCGACGATGGTCTGGGCGTCGCCGGCGCCGTACAGCGAGGAGACCTGCGCGATCGACTGCAGGCCGAGCACGCACCGGCCGCCGAACTTACGCAGCCGCGCCAGCGCGTCGCGCAGTCCATCGATCGCACCCAGGGCATCGAGTTCATCCACGATGAACCACAGCCGGTGGTCCTGCGCCGGACCCTCCAGAGCCTCGAAGATCGCCAGGCGCAGCCAGCTGGCGATGAGCGTGCGCAGCGCGGCGATCTGCCCGGCCCGGTAGGGCAGGAACAGGACCCCCCGCCCCTCCCGCACCCACTCGCGCACCGAGAAGCCGCGGGCCCGCTGCGCGCGAACGTGCTCGAGCGCCGCGGTGCAGTTGGCGGCCACCGAGCGTATCGAGCCGAACATGCGCGCGTTCTCCGGCTCGAGAAACGGCTGTGCCGGCGTATCCCACACCAGCGGCCGCACCTCCGCGCTCGGGGCCACGGCGATCAGCCGCCACAGCTGGGCCACGTCACCGCCGCGCGCGAGCGAGCCGCGCAACAGCCCGGCGAGAAACGTGCGCGCGTACCCGCGCCATTCTCGGCCCGTGCCGTCCTCGCCCGGGGCGATCAGACTGGCCGCCAGCTGCTCCGGGTCGCCCGGTCCGGTCAGCTCGGCGAAGGGATCCCACTTCAATGCACGGGGCTCGAAGGGATTGAGAATCACGTCGCCCCGGGCGGCGCGATGGAAGCCCTGCAGATAGCCGCCGTCGGGATCGGCGATGACCGCCCGGTCGCCGCGCGCGAGCAGCCCGGTGAGCATCTCCCGTATAGCCGTCGACTTCCCGGTACCGGTGGTCCCGATCAGCTTGAAGTGTTTGGTCTCATCCAACGGCGCGAGGGCCACGCCGGCGAGGGTCACGACGGCGCGATGCGTTCGCCGCCCGCGGCGTTGCACCCGCCGTCCATCCTCGATGCGTGCGCCGCGACGGTAGGTGTCGCTGCGGCCGCGCCTTCCCGAAAGCACCGCAGTAACGACGGCGATGCCGAGCACGATCACCGCGACGAGCGGCACGGCAGCGGACACACCGCCCGAGAGGAGGAACATCGGCGGGCTCACGGCGGCACCACCGGTAGAAACTGACCGCCGGGGCCATAGGCCGGTCCGCCGCGCCGCACTCGTACGCACAGCCGTCCGCGCCTGCCGCACCGCCTCAGGTCGACCGATCCGCCGAACTCGCGCAGGTGTTTTATGTCTGTTTCGAACGCCGCGCGCCGGGCGCGCAGGACCTCGATCTGCTGTCGCGACGGCACGAAGACCCGCACCGCCGCCAGCCCGATCGCCAGACTCACGGCGGTCACGCCAAGCGCATACAGTGTCAGGCGCAGATCCGCCGAGCGCCGCAGCCGCCGCAACGCGTCGGCCGCCTGATCCGTCTCGGTCTGCAGCGCGCCGAGCGATTCGGTGACGGCCCGCGCGACCTCGTCGCGCACCAGGATGTCCAGACCGCGCAGGTGTTCGCCCAGGCGCGTCAGCGCTTCCTCGCCGAGACGCTGCTGCGCCTGGGCGGCCTCCATCAACAACCCCGCCTTGAGGGTCTCACTCATCGGCTCGGACTCATTCATGGGTCAACCCATCCTCCACCGACATCGCGGCGGCCGCCTGCGGCGCCCGCGCCGGCGCCGGATACACCATCGGCTGCAGCCGCACTCGCCGCCAGTCGGGGATCGAGGCGAGCTTCAGGAAGCCCGTCAGATCCGCCAGCCGCTCGATCTCCGAATCCATGACCGCCGGCTCCACCTGCCGGTGCTCCGATTCGCTGATCGAGTGAAACAGCTCGCCCGGCCGGCGCGAGCGCGCGCGGCTCAGCCGGATCATCTCGCGCTCGCCGATCAGACGGGACGCAAACCGCGAGGTCCCGCCGTGCTCGCTGGCCGAACAGCGCAGGATCAGGGTGTTGGCGCAGTTCTCGACGATGGTCTGGGCCTCTCCCGCGCCGTAGGTGGTCGACACCTGCGCGATGGACTGCAGGCCGAGGACACAGCGTCCGCCGAACTTGCGCAGCCGGGCCAGCGCATCCTTCAGCCCATCGATCGGCCCGAGCGCATCGAGTTCATCGGCCACGAACCACAGCGGCCGGGAGCCTTCCGGCGCGCTCATCGTCTCGAAGATCGCCAGGCGCATCCAGGCCGAGATGCTGGCGCGCAGCGCGGCGATCTGTCCGGCGCGATACGGAATGAACAACACGCCGCGGCCGTCGCGGACCCAGTGCCTGACCGACAGCGGCTCGGCGCTTTGATGGGCCACGTGCCGCAGCGCCGCCACCGCCGAGCTGGTCACCGAGCGGATCGAGTCGAGCATGCGCGCGTTGTGCTCGTCGAAAAACGGCTGGGCCGGCGTTCCGCCCACCAACAGCTTG
>JAJZZR010000073.1 GCA_021797465.1 Pseudomonadota bacterium
CGGCGCGAGCCCGTAGCCGAGGACGAGCAGGTACAGCAGCGGCTGGCCGAGCGAGGCGGCGATCTGCGCCCGCGAGCGGAAATAGCGCTTCAGCTCGCGCAGCCAGAGAACGTAGATCGCACCCATGAGCGTCTCCTGCGGTTGACGGGCCCGCGCCCTGGGTCCGGCGCGACCCTGCGAGGATGCCCGGCCCCCGGTGCCAAGCCCGTTGATTCTAAGGGATCCGCTTGCTGTAATCACCGCGGGACAGACAGCGCGCGGCCGGCGCGGCGATCGTGACGAGGATCGGAAATTGAAGATTCTGTCGTGCGGGATCGTGCTCATGCTCTCGATCGCGCCGGCGCAGCCGCCGGTCATGATGACTTTCTGGGCCGATCAGGGCCCCCTGCGTCGCAGCTTCCCGGTGCCGGGCAGCCGGGATGCCGCAGGAGTTCGGCAGCGCAACCGCGAGTTTCGTGCACAGTTGAATGACGTCGACGTGCTTGCCTATGCGTTCCTGGATGTCGATGCCGCCGGCAACGTCTATTTCCGCAACCCGGCGGTGGATCTGTCGGCGGCGGACCGCGTGGGCTTCTGCGCCTGGCATCGCGCGGCCTGCCCCGGTGACGCCCGCCGTGCGGACGGCAGTTTTGACGCATTCACGCGACTTGAGAACCGCGCCGGCACGCTGCGTAAGATCGTTTCGGTGGGCGGGGCGCACAGCCAGCGAACGATGAACCATGTGCTGGCGCACCCGGTGCGCTTCGTGCGGTCCGTGGTGGCGCTGGTCTCCGCGTACCATCTCGACGGGGTGGATCTGGACTTCGAGCCCGACTCGTTCTTCTTCGACGATCAGGGCCGACAGCTCGTGGCGCTGGCGGATTTGCTCAGAGGGGCGCTGGGGCCGGCGGCATTCCTCAGCGTCGAGCTGCCGACCGACTGGGAGACACTGCGCAGCATCGAGTGCAGCGGCACCAATGGATGTGCCGACAATCTGGCCGCTCTGGCGCGCGTGGCCTATCTGTCGCTGATGGGCTATGCGGTGCACGCGCCGTCCTATCCCGGCCCGGCCATCACGGCGAACGACTCCAATCTGTTCTCGGACCCGAACGAGCCCTTGCTCGGCGGTTTCGACCACATCAGCGACGTTCAGGCCATCGACTATCTGACGTTCCTGGGTGTCCCGCCGAATCGCTTGGTGCTCGGGTTCCCGGCGTTTACGGAGCGGTATGCGGGGGTCACCCACCCGGGAACCCGGCACGGTCTCTATCAGCCGTTCGAGCGCTCGAGCCCGCAGAATCAGGACGGGGGAGCCTACCGCGCCGTGCCCCGGTTGCTCGAGTCCGGATTCCGCCTGCACTACGTGTGGGCGGATCATGTCATCAGCGCCGCGTTTGCCTACGACAGGCGGACGGGCCAGTGGATCAGTCTCGAGGATCCGGCGTCGGTCGCGGCGAAGGCGCGCTACGTGAGAGGTCACGACCTCGGCGGCATGGCGATGTGGCAGATCGGCGACGATCGCCCCCCGTCGCGCGGGGGATCGTTGCTGGAAACGGCATACCGTATCCTGCACGATCACGCGCAGTGAGGGATTCCTCGGACGGCGCCGCCGCGCTGCCGCCCGCCCGACAGCGCATGCGCCGCGGCGCAACCACCGCGCAGCGCCGGCGGATCGAGCCGCCTCGCCGCCAATCGCGCGCTCCGGGATCAGAATCGCGACGGTGTCTTGCGCAGGCCGAGGAGCACCGTGGCGCGCGCGATGTGCTTCTGCACGGTTCGGTGCGAGACGGAGAATTCGGCGGCGATCTCCTCGTAGCTGTAGCCGGCCCGGTGCGCGAGGAAGATCTGGCACGTGCGGTGACTGACCCGGTCGAGGGTCCGGGCCACCTGATCGAGGCGCTCGCGCGCGGCCAGTATTCTCTCGGCGCTCGCGGCGGCCTCGACCAGGGCGGGATCGAGCTCGAGCGCCATGAGCTCCTCGGGGGAGACGGACACGGTGCGCTGCCGGTGATATTGGTTGATGGCGAGGTTGGTGACGATGCGTGACAGCAAAGCCGCCTCGTCCCGTACCTGGCGGGTCTGCCGGTACTCCAGGAACCGCAGATAGGCCTCCTGGACCAGATCCTCGGCATCCTCCAGCGGTCGACCCAGACGTGTGCAGACTCTGATCAGCCGCGAGTACCACGGTGGTGTTCGGGCGGCGTTGTGTCGGGGTGGACGTGGCGGATCCTGCGGCAAGTCGGGGATGCTCAGTGGCGAAGCGCTGTGGGGTCTGAAAATCGGAACATCGCGCCCCTCACGCACCCAGGCGCTGAAACGCAGGCCCTGCGCGCGTGCGAGAACGCGATGCTGATGTTGTCGCCATACTCTGTGGATTGACGTCTGAGTCAAGGTGCTAATCAGACGTGAACGCGGTGTCGTATGCCTGAGGTATGAGAGCATTGTGACGAGGCGCGTGACGGTGCGTTACGAGTGGTCGAGTGGGACCAGATACCGTAGTTAAACGCAAGAGACGTGTCGTTGTGACACTCAGGAAGACCGGTGATGCCGTGAGCCGCGGTCACCGGCGCCTGGGCAAAATGACAGAGGTGCGCCTGGAGTGCGCCGGTTCTGGGCGTCGAGTGTGCGTAACCGACAGCGGTCGGGGGAGCGTAACGCGACGGGCGCCGGCGAGTTCACGCCCGGACCGAAGCAATGCGAATGTGTCCCGCGATCTGTGTCTAGATCATGAATGTCCTCGCCAAAAGAAAGAGCGCTCGCGCGCCCACCCGGATTTGCGCGTCTGCTGCAGCTGTTGCGCCGGCACGGCCGCTCTCCGGAAGACGCCGAGGATCTGATTCAGGAAGCTTTTCTGCGGCTGACGGAATATTGCCGCAGGGAAGAGGTGCGCAACCCAGCGGGATTCCTGCAGCGTACCGTGATCAACCTCTCCATCAGCCGCTACCGCGCCGACTGCCGCCATCCCGCGGCCGGACAACCGGTCGAGGAACTGGCGGAAATCCTGCCGCTGGTCGATACGACGCCCACGCCGGATGAGGTTTTCGCGGCCCAGCAGCGTCTTCATGAGGTACGGAAGGTGCTGGAGGCGATAAGCCCGAGGACGCGGGATATCTATCTCGCCCATCGCGCCGGATACAGTTATGAAGAGCTGGCTGCGACCTATGGCGTGTCGATCAGTACGATCGAGAAGTCGGTCGCACGGGCCGTCGTGGCTCTCATGGATCTGAGGGATGCGCCGTGAGTCCATCATCGTCCAAGAGTGCGCGGCGCGAGCGGCGCGTGCGCGCGGAGGCGGCCGCGTGGCTCGCGAGACTGCATGGGCCCCGTCGGACGCCGGACACCGAGCGTGGATTGCGTCGGTGGCTAGACGAGCATCCGGCGCACGCCGTGGAATTCGAACGGGCCACCGACGTCTGGACGGAGACGGGCGGCGTGCCGTTTCACGGCGGGGGAGTATCTTACGAACCTCGTCGTCTGGAACGCCGCAGGCGCCTGCGGTGGACGCTCGCGGCGGGGTTGGCCGCAAGTCTCGCGATTGCGCTGTGGACTGGACACGCGCTGCGGCGCAAGACGGTGACCACGGGCGCCGGCGAGCAAAAGACGATCGAGCTCGCCGATGGCTCGTGGGTCACGCTCGACACCAACAGCCGCATCATCGTGCACTATGTCCGGCGCACGCGCAGTGTGATCCTGCGCTACGGCGAGGCTTATTTTCAGGTGATACACAATCCCAGGAGGCCCTTCGTCGTCCTGGCCGGCAACCGCAAGGTGATAGACGTCGGCACCTCTTTCGTGGTCCGACGCGGAACGATCGGGAAGGGAACTCTGACGGTGACGGTGATCAAGGGACGTGTGGCGGTCGCGCCCCTGAGCGTTGCCGATCGCGTCCCGAAAATGCCGTCGCCGAAAGTTCTGCTGGTCACGGCAGGCAAGCGCCTGCGTCTGCGCCCGCACGCCCTGCCGGCCATTCAGACGGAGCCGGCCGCGCAGGCCACCGCCTGGCTGCACGGCGAGCTGATCTTCAACGATACGCCGTTGGCCGCCGCGGCGCGTCAATTCAACCGCTACAACCGACACCGAATCGTGCTGGGTGCGCCCCAGCTGCAGACCCTTCGCGTCGGGGGTGTGTTCCGGCTCAATGCCGCGCGCAGCTTCGTGCGCTCCGTGGCGGAGGCTCACCACCTCCGCCTCATCGATCGAGACGGCACATGGGTCCTGGAGCCGCGGACAAGAACCTCGGACGGCCGGTCAGACGCTCGCCCCTGACGTCTGCGAGACAAGCGGAACCGTACGTACTCCAGACGCCGGATGGTCCGTGCTGTGTGGTACGGAAAACCTGCGTGGTCTCCCCGGGGGCCGTGCCGTAGGAAGTTCAGCGTTCCTCCGAGTGATCACCCGCGGAGTTGAGTCTCGCCCGGAGTCGGTATTTCTCGGGCAGTTCGTGCCGTTGAGGATTTCGACAGCCTGCGGCGTCTTCGACCTCAGGGGGGCACGTAATGCTCGTCATTACGGCCACAGTCTCAACACAAATCGAGCCAAGCGCGACGGACCGCCGGAGAGCGTGCACATGTCCAAAAAGATCGGGTCTCGTCGCAGCTCGGTGTGGATCGCGTCGATCCTTCTGAGCGCCTTCCCGCTGGTGGCATCCGCGCAAATGCGCTTCAACCTCCCGGCCGAGCCGTTGGCGCAGGCCCTGAAGGATCTTGCGACCGAAGCTGGGCTGAATGTCTACTACGATCCTTCGGATGTGGCCGGACTGGAAGCCGATGCTCTGCAGGCGGACCTCACGCCGAAGGCCGCGTTTGCCCGACTCCTGGCCGGCACGCGGCTCGTCGCTGTCTACGTGGATGCCCGCACCGTCCGAGTGGAGCCCAAAAGCGAGGCGCGTGAGGGACATGCCGGCGACATTCATTCGCGCCGGACGCGGTTCGATCGAACAACGCGGAGTGCCCCTCCGTCGGCCTCTGCGGGCGATCCTCCGGCGTCTGCGGACGATCCTCCGGTGGCGGGCGCGTCCACCGGCGCGCGCCGGGATGCAAAAGGCGCCGCGCGCAAGCACGGCAAATCGCATGCAACTGCCCTTCGGGAAGTGATCGTCACCGGCTCGCGGCTTCCGACCACCGCAAAATACAGCTCGCAAGAAGTGCTGACCTACAATCGGCAGGCCATCGAGCAGAGCGGCAAGAATTCGATCGCTTCGTTTCTGGGGACGCTGCCGCAAGCGCCGGTCGCGTCATCGGGTACCGTGTATGGGTACTACGGGACCGTAAACCTCCGAGGTCTTCCGGATGGCACGACGCTGGTACTCCTGAATGGGCGTCGTCTCGAGAATTCCGCGATATCGGGCGGAACCTTCTTTGATTTGAACGATATACCGCTCGCGGCGGTGAGTCGGATAGAGGTGGATCCGAGCGGATCATCCGCGATTTACGGTTCCGACGCCATCGCAGGCGTGGTGAACATCATTTTGAAGAAGCACTTCAATGGATTCGCGGCGAATGTCCGGTATGACTCCGCTAAGAATCTCGGGGATATGCGGACCAGCGTGGCGTGGGGACGGCAATGGCGGCGCGGCGGTCTGTCGGTGATCGCCAGCTACGGGCTCGACAGTGGTCTATCGAACGCGGATCGTCTGCTCACGGCAACCAATGACTACCGAAGCTTCGGGGGACCGGACAACAATTACGCGGCGTGCTTCCCTGGTAACGTTTTCTCCGTCAACGGGGCGCCGCTGCCGGGTGCGCCACCCGGGAGCGATGCCACGGAGGCCGAGGTCACCGGGTCGGTCACGGCCGGAAAACCACCATTTTCGCAGTTTACCTACGGTGCGGTAAACCAGTGCTCGATATTCTACGGACAGTCGCTACAGCCCGCGCTCCATCGCGAGGGCGTGGTGGTCGAGGGCCACCTCAGAATCGCGGATCACGTGAAGGTTTTCACGGAGATCCTGTATACACATTTTACGCTGAATGCAGCCCAAGCACATCCTTTTCTATTTGGCATTCCAGCATTTCAAGACTTCACCGTCTCGGCACAGAATCCCTACAATCCGTTTGGAGAAACTGTCGGAGTGGCGCTGTCGCTCCACAGCATTCTGTCTATGGCAACGGACCAGACCGACTTCTTTCGGCCGTTGATCGGTGTCAAGGGTACTCTCGATCACCGCTGGCACTGGGAACTTTCGGCGTGGGAATCCCGGGACTGGACGCGGGTAATGGATTCATACGCGAATCCAAACGATTCGGCGATTCAGAATGCGCTGAATTCGTCGAATCCGGCCACGGCGTTGAACCCGTTTGTCAATGGGCCGCCAGGATCGCTGTCTCTGCTTGGGTCTCTTTTCGGCAATGAAAGCTACAAGGAGATGGGGCGGGACGAATCCGCCGAGGCGTTCATCCGGGGGCGGATCGTGCGCCTCCCTGCCGGGCCGGTGAAAGCGGTTGTCGGTGGTGACTATGTGCGAAGCTCTCTGTATGAGAATCTCGTGAATGAAGGCGTGAATCCGCCGAATACCAGATTTAACTACAGTAGGCAGTACAGCGCGCTATTTGCTGAGGCGCGGGTTCCCGTCATCGGTCGCATAGGGCAGATTACTCGGCACTTCATGACGGTCACACTGGCCGGCCGGCACGATCACTACAGTGACTTCGGGAACGCGAACACCTACCAGTTCGGGGTAAAGATTAAGCCGACAAACTCTCTGCTGCTGCGCGGAACCTATGCGAACGCCTTTGATGCCCCGACATTGCCGGATCTATACAGCGCCCAGCAGTCCGAGCCAGATCTGATCCAGAATCCCGTGACGGGCGTCCCTGAGATGGTCAACCTCATTCTCGGGGGAAACCCCGGCTTGGCGGCGATCCGGGGAAATTCCAGTACCTTCGGGCTCGTGTACGTCAGTCAACTCGTCCCTGGGTTGGTGTTGCAGGTCACGCAATGGACCGAAAGGGAAAATGACGTCATTCAAAGCGTCAATCCTCAGGTGATCGTCGACAACGCGGCGAGCTTTCCCGGTCGGGTGATCAGGAATTCGGCTGGTCAAATCATCGAGGTGAACGATTCTTCAACAAATTTCGGCTCCATTGACGTGGCTGGACTGGACTACCAGGCGAATTACACGCGGAGGCTCGGTCCCGGAAAGTGGTCGCTCGGGCTGGACGCAACAGAAACCTATCGCTACCGTCAGGCGCTCGTGGCCGGAGCGCCGGCCATTGAATCCGTGGGGAAGGCGCAAGACGACGGGGATTGGGCGCCGAGGTGGAAGGGAACACTATCGCTCGGGTGGGCCGGTAGAGGTGTGACCGCCGTGATGAACGGGTACTACACGGGAAAATATCGAGATTACAACAGCCTCAGAGAAATCGGAAATTTCTGGATCGTCGATGCGAACGTCCGGTGGGCCCTGGGCCGGAACTTTCTGGACAGTGATCACTTTTGGAGGGGCACGTATATCGAGGCGGGCGCAACCAATCTGTTCAACAGAAGCGCGCAGTTTTCGAACTACGGCAGCGATTATAACGGTTTCGATGTGGCCGAAGCCAGTGTCATAGGGCGAGAGCTGTATGTACAGACGGGCGTGCACTGGTGAGGTGCCGGAGACCATTGCATCGATCGATCGCGAAAAATGGCGCTAGGAACTGGTAGAGGACGAGAATCATGCGGGTGAAACGCCTGGTGGTAACGATAGTTGCGGCTTTCGCGATTTCTATGGGATATGGAGGTGTCGCTATAGGAGCAGAGTCCCGGGCGCCGGCGACAGTGCGTGTGGGAGTGGATATGACAAATCTCGCATTTGACGGATATATGGTCGGTGGTCCGGCGTGCGGAATCGGGACGGATTATGAATCGCTTGCAAGCGTTTCGCCGCATGGCAGGCGGTTCGTCGTTGTGGTGCGGAAGGGAGACCTAAAACGGCGAGTAAATCAATATTCGATATTGTTGTGGAAGATAGGGCAGAGCGGACCGGAGGGGCCGTCGCGCATCCTTAGAATGAGTTCATCGACGTATAACCCCGCAATTGATCCGGGTACGTTGGTGTGGGGGCGCAATGGACGGTCCATAACGTTCCTGGGCGCGCGAGGTTCCAGTCCTGTGCAGATTTACCGGTACGAGATTGCTTCGAAAAAGCTCGAAGTCTTGACAGACAGCAGGACGTCAATCGTTAGCTTCAGCATTGATGAGACCGGAGATGCGTGGGCATATGGAGCCGCCGGGGCTTCGCGGAGTTTATGGAACCGAGAGACGATGGCGCACGGTCTTCCGATCACATCCCAGAGTCTGTTGTCGGTGACGTTCGGCCGCGTGCAAGGGGGAAAAGCGCCGTTGAGTACGCTGGTCGTTTTTGATCGGCATGGGACACGGCAGATACCGCCCCTTCCAGGAAGTAGGTTCTCGTATGGTCGGGGTGGGCTGGACGCGCGGACGGTATCGATGTCGCCGAATGGCCGCTACGTCATCGTCCCCGAGACGGTGCCGAATCGAGGGGTTCCAAAACTGTGGCGAAAATACACGGATCCTCTGGTGAGAATTCAAATGTCCGCGCTGGGAGTCGCGCTGAGACACAATAGCGAGAGGTTTTTTCCGTTCTCGCGGCTCGTCGTGGTGGATTTGCGTACCGGACGTAGTCGCATCTTGCTCGATGCGCCAGTTCCAGCGGGAATGAGTAGACCGATCGTTTGGGCACCGAATAGTCGCAGCGTAATCATCAGCAGAATCCTGCTGCCGATCGATACGGGTGCGAGCGATGTGCGGCAAGTGGAGTCGAGGCGGCAGACAGTGGAGGTGAACATTCGGAGCGGCAGGGTCACGCCTGTGGGCGCGCAGTGTAAAGAGGCGTTGACGTGGAACCGTGCAGGCCTGGAATGTAAGAGCAAAATCTTCAGTTACGATACGGAATTGAGGCACGCATTGAGCCGGACGGGCGCCTGGCCTTCGGCGATGAGTACGGTTTGTCCCGTGCCGGAAGAGATCCGCTTTCAGAGGTCGAAAGATGGGCGCTGGCATGCAACGAGCGGCGAAGAAGCGCCACCACTGGATGTGGTCCTGAGAGAGGGGCGTAATTCGCCGCCAGAGTTGTATTACCGGAACCGAAACGAGGGACACGCGCGGTTGCTGTTGAACTTGAATCCGCAATTCCGGCATATTGCGCTCGCCCGTGAGCGGCTGGTGACCTGGGACTGGTCGAAGGGGGAGCCGATCACCGCGGGACTGTATTACCCGCCGAATTATCGGTCGGGTAAGCGCTATCCGCTGGTGATCCAGACACATGGCGTCGATCCCAGTCTCTTCGCGTATTGGGGTGATTTCCCAGTGTCCAATGCGGCACAGCCGCTGGCGGCCCATGACGTGTTCGTGCTGCAGGTGAATGATACAGAGATGATCCAGAATGGAAAGGGTGGACAGCTGGAAGAGGCCAGGCGAGCCGTAAAGATCTACCAGACAGCGATCGCGTATTTGGCGGGGAGGGGTCTGATTGATCCCGATAGGGTCGGCATCATTGGGTTCAGTCATACGTGCTTCCTGGTCGACTGGGCGCTGACGCATGATCCACGGCTGTTTGCGGCGGCATCAGTGACCGAGGGCGGTGACGGAAGTCCGATGGAGTATATGTTGGGGTTGGAAAATTCCGTTAACGAGCAGTCGCTGTACGGAGGGCCGCCGTTTGGCGCAACACTGAAGGATTGGGTGAGGCGGGCGCCGATTTTTCATGTGAATCGAGTGCGGACGCCGCTGTTGCTAGTTGTTCCACATCATGAAGGCGCGATATATGAGTGGGAGTGGCTGCGCGGGCTCCGGATGTTGAAGAAGCCGGTGCAGATGCTGGTGCTGGACGGGCGGATCAAGGATCTGCACACCATGCAAGTGCCCATGAGCATCGCGGTGGCGTCGGGAGAGAGTGTCGATTGGTTCGATTTCTGGCTCAACGGCCAGGAGGCTCGAGGTCCGGCGACCCGGAGCGAGTACCGGCATTGGCAGCGGCTGTGCGCGGAACAGAAGCGCGAGAATCCCGGCCGGCCGGTGTACTGTGTGACGCGTAGGCCGCAACACCGAGCGGTTCACGGCGGCGCGGCGGCGGCGTCAGTGCGGCCGAACTTGCGGCAGCCACGTCTCGCAGGCCAAGTAGTCCATGATGCGCGGGGGCGGGACGGAGAGAAAGGGTTGATCAGACGTCAGGTAGCGTTCTAGTTTGGTCCGGTCGAGCAGACCCTGGCGGACCAGCTCACCGTCGAGGAGGCAGTGGCGTAAGAAGGGTACGTTGTGGCAGACGACCCGGTGCCAGTACTGTGCAGAGGTGCCCTTGACGGTTCGACGCGTGATTTCGGCCGGCAAGAGATCGCGGAAGGCGCGCCGGGCGAGACCGCGGGACATGCCGTTCGCGAGCAGAACGTAGGTGGGGATCCGCAGTGCAAGCTCAACGACGGGCTGGGCGGCGAGCGGATGGGCGGCGGGCGCAAGGGTCTCGCGGCGGTAGGTGTTGTAATAGAAAGGGATCGAGAGGGCGACCCCGAGGCTGTGGACGCGCTTTCCGGGACAGAGCGCGACGGCCGGCTCGAGCCAGGGATGGGAGTGGTCATTCGCTGCGACGCCGTGGAATGCCTCGTCCCGGAGCAGGTGAGGCTGGTGCATCGGATCGAAGGGCTGGGGGAATGGCGCGCGGAGGAGTCCGTGGCGGAAAGTCTTGCGCGAGACGCCGAGGAGGGATTCACCGCTCAAGTGGGCCGCGTTCAGGATCTGCGCAATCAGGCCGGCGCGAAATGGATGCAGGAAGGCGTAATCGAGGGCGCCCAGGGCGCGCTGGGTGGCATAGAACACGGTGTCGCCCCCGTGGCCGGAAAAGCAGGCGGTGGCGCCGGTCTGAGCGGCGGACACACATTCGGCGGCGTCATCCTCGTAGCTGAAGACATAGGCCGACGGCACAGGGGCGAGCGGTGCCCGCCAGACTCGAGGATCCTCAAGGTCGAGAGGACGTTTTTCAACCTCGGTCACTGGAAAGCCGCAGGCTTGGGCGACGATTCGGGCGAATTCCCGTTCGTCGCCACTGGATGCGAGACGCAGGAGTTTCGCCCGGTCTTCGGGCGCGAGCCCGAGGGGAAGGGGGATGGGTTGGGGTGCCGGATCGAAGGACGGCATGAAGAAGTTGAGGCACTGAACCTGCGGCCGGTCTTCCTGTCGGGCAATGCAGGCGGCGACGATGGAGGAGTCCAGTCCGCCGGAGAGCTGGAGGAGAATGTGATCGTGCGGGGCAGCCAGGGCCCGTACCGTGTCGAATACGACGGCGCGCAGGACTGCGGCGGCGCGAGACTCGTCTTCGAGTGGGGCCTCGGTGCAGAATCGATCCGGGTGCCAGAGCGTCGTACGCGCGGGGTGGCGCTCGGCGAAGGTGGTCCATTCGCCGCCGGGGATGTCCTCGATCTCGGCGACGGCGCAGCGCCGCGAGGGCTGGAATCCGATCGCCAGGCGGGCGGCGAGGTATGACCGATCGACGCTGAGCCGCGGAGCGACGTATTTCACCAAGTCCGCGAAGTCGGAGAATAGGACGTGAATGCCGCCCCACAGGAAGTGGAAGCACGCCAGGGACGCGGTGGGCTCGCGAAGCAGGCCGCAATGCCCCGAGCCGGCATCCCGGACGAGTGCAACATACGAGCCCCAGTAGTTCTCGATCAGATCGCGGCCCGCGGATGTGACGATGCGTTGGCTGCTTGCTTCGTCGAGGTCACCGATGGCCATGCTAGGGGCGTCCGCTGACCGACGGAAAAGGGAGCCGAGAACCACGCCTTGCGCATTCGCGAGAGGATGGAGGCGCGCCGAGTTGGATTTCGGGGGCTGGTGAACCGCCAGAACGCCCGGATGCCGGTACGCGAGTTGTCACGGCCGCTCGGCGCAGAGGCGGTGCGCCACGCGTCCTATGCGAGCGGCGCTCTCGTGATCCGCGGGATTCCAGAGGAAGGCGAGGTAGCGGTGCATCGGACCGTCACGCGACGAGAATGACGGTGTACTGGCGCGCTCTCTCGGCATCCTCGTTCAGGCAGACATCCGCATATTGCACCCAGCAGTGGGCGGACCAGGGAGTCAGCGTCACGGCGAACACCCAGTGGGGGCAGTAGCCGTACGGCGCCAAAAACTCCAAGAGGGCGAGCGAATCGAACAGGCACAGCGCGTCTTTCGGAAACAGCGGACGCAGGCGGCGAAAGACTGCCACGAGCCGATGGAGTTCTGAGAGATCGCGCGGGCGATCGGGTTTACCGGTTCTGCGGCGGCGCTCGACGGCGCCGAGGGTGTCTTCGACGGTCGCATACCTGAGGCGCCACGCGCAGACGAGGCAGGCAGTGAAAAACCGCCTGACGTCGCCTAGGCGGATGCGTGCAGGACGGGCATCGCCGGCGGCCATGAGGTCCTCGCGGGGCAGCGGCAAGTATGCGGGGTTCATCGGCGCCTGTACTGCGCCTGGACGCAACAGGCCGCGGTTCAGAAGCTCTGTCACGAGCGCGTGGCGCGCTCCCGCGCCCTTCTCAGGTGCGGCACGGTCGATGAGGAGTTCTCGTTCGCGGGCCTGCGAAGCGGGAACGAACGCGGTGGCGAAGAGTCGAGCCTTCTCGCCTGTGAGCAGGCTGTACTCATCGGCCCGCAGGTCCATGAAAATGATCGCGTCTTGGACGACGACGTAGTGTACGTGGTTGGGGAAGTGGTAGACCGACATGGCGTGGAGTTTTCATCCGTCGTTGGAAAAGGCGGGCATGCGGCCCGAAGGGTCTGCATGCCCGCCATGACGCCTTGCGACGTCATCGACTGCGGATGAAGCGGGTCACAGAGGCTGATACTGTTGCGGGAACACAGTCTCCGGAATGGTGCCGCTCTTTGTGCTCTTCGTTTCCGTCG
>JAJZZR010000046.1 GCA_021797465.1 Pseudomonadota bacterium
CACCGTGACCGCCGAGGGGATCGAGCGCCCCGGCCAGCTCGAATGGCTGCGCAGCCGCGGCTGCGACGAGGCGCAGGGCTTCCTGCTCTCGCGCCCGCTGGCGGCCGCCGAGCTCGAAGCGCGGTATCTGCGCGGATCGACGGCCGTGCCCTCCGGGTCACGCAAGCGGGTCAGCGCCTGGTGTTCCGACACCGGCTCAATCATGCTAAATAAGGAATATTTACCCCAGAGGAACATCGGGCCGAGCGGTGCTTCAAATCCATCCGAGTCGGGAGGCATGGCCGTGCCGGATCCCGCTGGGTAGCCTGCTCGCGGCCCTGACGATCCTGGCGCTTGCCCCGAGCGCCTGCGCCGCCGCGTCACGCTCTGTGCCCCATCGGCGCGCCGAAAGGCTGCACACCGTCATCGTCACCGCTCAGGGTCGAAGGCAATCCGTCGCCGAGGTTCCCGAGAGCATCACCGTGTTCTCGGCCCGCACGCTTGCCGCGCTCGATATCCAGTCCTTCAACGGCTACGCCACCGAGACGCCCAATCTGTCCTTCGCATACGGTGCTGGCTCGACGGGGATCTCGAACGCTCGCACGATCGCCATCCGGGGCATCACCGGGCAGAACCTGTTCGGTACCTCCGGTGCGACCGGGTTTTATATCGACAACACCCCGCTGCCGGAATCGGTCAATCCACGCATCGTCGACATCAAGCGCATCGAGATCCTCAAAGGCCCGCAGGGGACCCTGTTCGGGGAGAGTTCCCTCGGCGGCACCGTGCGCATCATCACCCGCAAGCCCGATCTGACCCGCAATGCGCTGGCGTACAAGGCGCAGGCCGGATTCACCTCCGGCGGCGGCAGCGCCGATGGCGGTCTCGATGTCATCGACAACCTGGCACTCGCCCCGGGGCGGCTCGCGACGCGTATCGTGCTATTCGGCAACCATCAGGCGGGCTATTTGACCCGAACCTTCCCGCCGCCGACCAGCCCCGCGACCGAGGACCCCTTCCTGCAAGTTCCCCGCACGAGCGTGGGGGACCAGGGGGCCCAGACCACGTATGGCGGCTCGATCGCGACCCGCCTGCGCGTCAACCGGGCACTGGAGGTGGACCTGATGATCATGGCGCAGGACACTCACGACAAGGGATTCCCGGCCACCTTCGCCCCGCTGCCGGCCTTCAAGCCCCTGTACACCCTCAATCGGGCCTTCAACGTCCAGCCGGGCGCCACCTCCGCCTGGGTGCTTCCGTCGCTGACGATCCGCTATCGGCGCGGCAACCTGCGGCTCGTGTCCGCCACCAGCTACTTCTACCGCCACAACCGCGATATCGAGGACTCCACGTACGGTACCGAGCAGATTCTGCGCAGCTACTACGGCGTCACCGCGCTGCCCGCCCAGCCCTTCCTGTGGGACCAGAAGAATTACGAAAATCAATTCACGCAGGAAGTTCGCCTATCATTCACGCGATTCCTCGGTGTCAGCGGGACCGTCGGCGCATTCTTCGCCCGCACCCGCTCGGTGCTGTCCATCCCGCCGACCTATGCGCGCGGGCTGGTGGCCGCCACGGCCGACAACACCGTCGTCGGGCCCTGGCCCAACGACCTGCTCTGGACCGATTACAACCCGGCCATGCAGCGCGACATCGCGCTGTTTGGGCAGATCTACGTACCGCTCGGCCGCAAGCTCACGTTGACCCTGGGCGCGCGCCGATACTGGCTCCATCAGACGTCGGATTACACGGCCAACGGCTTCAACAATTTCGGTCTGACGCCGAGCGATCCGCAATCGAGCCGCCAGTCCGGAATCGACCCGAAGGTTGCGCTGGCGTACAAGGTCAACAAGCGAGACATGGTCTACGCGTCCGCAGCCGAGGGATTCCGCGCCGGCGCCGCCCAAACTTTCATGCCCTTCTGCGCGCTGCCGAGCCTACCGGTCAACGACATCACGCACCTTAAATCCGATACGCTGTGGAGCTACGAGGTCGGCGCGAAGACGCGGGTGCCGGACACCACCCTGCTGCTCTCGACCGCCGTCTTCCATATCGATTGGCGCAATCTTCAGCAGCAGGTCGCGCTGCCCTGCGAATCCATTTTCGACATCAACGGCCGACGGGCGGTGATCAACGGCGCGGACCTCGACCTCCAGGGCCACGTCGTTCCGTCGCTGCTGCTGCGGGCCGGCGTGGGGTTCGAGAAGACCGCCATCACCGAGCCGGGTGCTCTGGCGATCGTCGGGATCACGCCGGGCTCGCGCGTACTCGGCACGCCGACCTGGACCGCATCACTCGCGGGCGTCTACACACGGCGCATATCGACGGGGCTCGACGGCTTTCTCGAGCTGGATGCCAGCTATACCGGAAACAGTCGAGCGTTGCTCAACGGCGGCAACGACACGTTCGCAACGCGCGGCGCCTATGTGCTGGTCGATCTGCGCGTCGGCGTACGCCATCACGAAAACTCGATTTCCATCAATGTACGCAACGCAACCAACTCGCGACCGAACCTCGGCGATATCGGTTACATCGGCTACGCGCAATACACGGCCGGCGGAATCGTCATTCCGCAGGTGGCGACCCTGCCGCCGCTGACAGTCTTGCTGCAGTACAGCCACGATTTCTGAACGCGGCGGCTCAGCCTCGGTACAGCTTCGCGATCAGATGCGGCGGAGTGCCCAGAAAGTAAAGGGTGAGGCACCCGAGATTCCGCAAGCTCCGGCGCCACCAGCCGTCCTGATGCCACCGCTCGGCTGACGTACGCGCAATAGCGGGAAGGACGGTAAGTCGCTGACGCCCGATGCGGCGTATGAGATCAGCGTCCTCCATCAGCGGCCACGCTCGATACCCTCCGAGAGACTGGTACAGCGCGCGATGGATCAGCAATCCCTGATCGCCGTAAGCCAGACCGAGAAGGCGCACGCGCCACGCGACCATACGTTCCAGCCGCCGTGCACTGGCGCTGAGATCATCGACCCCGAACTGGAAGGTGGCGGCGCGCAGGCGATTGGCCGGATGGGCCGTGAACTCGCTCAGCGCCCCGCTCCACCCCTCACCGAGCACCGTGTCGGCGTGCAGAAACAGCAGCCATTCGCGCTGGGCCGCCGCCGCGCCCCGGCGCAGTTGAATACCGCGGCCCGGATCGCTGGCAATGACACGCGCACCCCACTGGGTTGCTACCGTCACGGTGTCGTCGGCGGAACTGCCGTCAACGACGACAATTTCGCCAACGCCTTCGCACGCGGACAGCGTCGCGGGCAAATGTCGCGCCGCATTGAGCGCGGGAATCACGACCGAGACGTCAAACAAGCCGGCCTTTGATCCACGGTCGACGCCCATGGCGCTCAGGGCAAGGTGCGCAGCAGACGGACCAAGCGTCTGGGCCATGGGCTGAACAGCTTTGGACCATAGAACGCGCTTGCGGCCGCCTTGGAGATCTCCCCTAACGTCGGATAGGGAACGATGAGATTCGTCAGCGCGCTGAGCCGCAATCCCTGGCTGATCGCAAGACCCCACACCGGGATCAACTCGCCGGCCTGCGGACCGAGTATGCCCGCCCCGAGAATCGATCCGCGCCGGTCGGTCACCACTTTGATGCCGCCGACGGTCTGTCCCTGGGTGCGGGCGCGATCGTTGTTCTCGAGGCTCGCCCGCACCACCCGCACCGCTGCGCCGAACCGTTCGCGGGCTTGCACTTCCGTGAGGCCGACCTGGGCGAGCTCAGGATCGCAGTAGGTGACCCACGGCAGGGCCCGATAATCGACCTTCGCCGGCAGCCGAAACAGCGCATTGCGGATCACGATGCCCGCCTGGTAGCCCGCCGCATGGGTGAATTGTGGAGCCCCGATGACATCCCCGAGCGCAAAGACCTGCCGGTTCGTGGTGCGCAGCCGCGCATCGACGCGAATGCCGCCCGAGGTGTACTCGACGCCCGCGCGCTCGAGCGCGAGCTCCGCCAACCGCGGCTGGCGGCCGGCCGCAACCAGCAAATGCGAGCCAACCACCTCGCCGCCCGAGCCGTAGCGCGCGACGACGCCGCGGGCACCGCGCGAGACTTCAGTGATCTCAGCGTCTTGATGAATCGAGATGCCTTCGCTCGCGAGTCGTCCGCTGAGCATGTCGACCAGTTCCGGCTCATCGCGCGGCAGCAACCGGCCGCGCTGCAACAGCGTCACCGCGCTGCCCAGCCGGCGGAACGCCTGCGCCATCTCCACCCCGACCGGACCTCCCCCGACGATGAGCAGATGTTCGGGGCGCTGATTCAACGAGAAGAGCGTCTCATTGGTCAGTGCCCCGATCTCATCGATGCCCCTCACGGGCGGGATGACGGCCGCCGAACCGGCCGCAATGACGATACGGCGCGCCCGGACGCTGATCCCTCCGCCAACCACCTCGTTGCGGCCCGTGAATCGCGCCGACGCACCAAGCACGCGCACACCCAATTTCTCGAGCCGCTCGACCGAGTCATGTGGTGCAATCTGTCCGATGACCTCGTGTACGCGGCGCATGACAGCCGCGAAATCCCCTTCCGGCGCGCTGGAGCGAATCCCGTAGCGCTGTGCCTGCGCGACGGTCTGCGCCGCATGCGCCGCCGCGAGCAGCGCTTTCGACGGAACACAACCGTAGTTGAGGCAGTCCCCCCCCATCGCACCCTTCTCGAACAGGACGGTGCGCGCGCCGAGCTGCACGGCGCCAACCGCGACGGACAGTCCGGCCGCGCCGGCGCCAATGACACAGACATCACATTCGATTGCGCCGCTCATCCGTCCGCTCCCTTCTTCGGCGGCGCGCGGACCTCGCCGCTCGGGACGGCCGCGCCGGCCGCTTCGATCGAGCACGGCACGCGCGCTGCGCTGATCTCGGGCGCGCCGCCGGCAGAAGTCCCGAGCTCGAGCACCGGTCCCTTGGCCGCCTCGGCGTCCGCCCGGTCGTGCGTCACCATCAGGACCGGCAGGCCCGCCGCGACGGCATGCCCGAACACGAACCGGCGGAAATCCGCGCGCAGCACCGTATCCAGCTTGTTGAAGGGCTCATCGAGCAAGAGAGCCTCGGGCTCGGCGAGTAGCAGGCGCAGCAACGCGACCCGGGCTCGCTGCCCACCGGAAAGAGTCGCCGGGTCGCGCGCGGCGAATCCCGCGAGTCCCGCTTCGTCCAGCGCGGCATCGACGCGCGCCGCGCGCAGCTTGCGCCCGCGCACGCGGGGCCCGAGGCCGAAGGCCAGGTTCTCCCCCACGGACAGGTGCGGGAACAGCAGATCGTCCTGGAAGAGGATGCCGATTCGCCGCCGCTCGGGCGGCTCCTCGGTGACCTCGCGCTCACCGATCCAGACTCTACCCGCGGCGCGGAAGGCCGCGGCGATCGTGCCGCCGAGGAAGCTGAGCAAGGTCGACTTGCCCGATCCGCTCGGGCCCATGAGCGTCACGACGTGGCCGGGCGGTACGCTGACACTCAAGGGCGGAATCAGCATGCGCCCCTCCAGCGCGATCGAGACCCCCTCCAGATGCAGCGCCCCGCTCATGCCTCACCCCGAGCTTGCCGCCGGTGAAACTGAAATCGTGCCGGCGTGCCGATGGCCAGCACATAGGCCACCAACGGAATGATCGACTGCAGCAGCGCGAAGACGCCAGTGATCCGGCGGTCGCCACCGCTGGCGAGCGTCACCGCCTCGGTGGTCAGCGTGACGACCCGGCCAGCCCCTGCGAATAGGGTCGGCAGATACTGATCCACACTGACGGCCAAACCGATGGCCACGGCAACGAGCACCGGACGCAGCAACAGGGGCAGCTTGATCCGCAGAAACACGCGGCGCGGCGAAGTCCCGAGGCACGACGCGGTACGCGCATAGCGGGTATCGAGTGTGCGCCACGGTTCGGCCAGGCAGAGAAACACGTACGGCAGCACGAACAGAAGATGCGACCAGATCACGGCGAGCAATGAGCCGTCGAGGTGAATCACCGTCAGCAGCACCTGTGCCCCGAACAGAAACGCGATCTGCGGCACCAGCAGCGGCACGTACAGCAGCCACAACGCCCGCGAGGTGGCCGCACGCCCGCCGCGCTGTTCATTTTCCAGACATGCCAGCACGAGCAGCAGCGCCAGAGCGCTGGCGAGAATGGCCACGACCAGCGTGGTTTCCAGGGGCCAGACGATCATGCTGAATTGCCCGGTCCACGTGTGAGTGCTCCAGTGCCTGGGCAGGAATCCCGGGAAGGGCCATCCGTCGGCGAACGACCAGACCCCCAAGGCGATCAAGGACGCCAGCCCGAGTCCGGCGAGTCCCGCGACCGCGGCCGCGGCGATCCGGGTCAGCGCCCCCAAGGACGTGTGGCGCGCCCCCCGCGAGATCCACCGCCGGCCGAGATGCGCGACGGCCGCCTCGCCCGCCCGCCACAGCATGATGCTCGCCAGCACGATGGCGAGTTGCAACAGCGCGGCGGCGGCGGCCGGGAAATACATCCGAATGTCGGGCGCGGTGAACCAGCGCATCGCCAGCACGCTCAAGGTCGGCGGATTGCTCGGGCCCAGAATGAGCGACATGTCGACCACCGACAGCGCGTACGCCAGCACGGCATAGATCGGCAGACGAACCTGCGGATAGATCTGCGGGAGAATCAGCTTCAGCCAAGCAACCGTGCGACCATAGCCGAGCGTCGCGGCGGCCTCGAGCTGGCGCGCCGCCGGCACTTGGCCGAGCGCCGTGAACGTCATCAGGAGAAGATACGGCACCTCCTTGACCAACAGGCCGAGCATCAGCGCAATCCCGTACGGGTCCTGCACCGTGGCGATGTCGGGGGGCTGATGCCAGCCCGTCAGCCATGGCGACAACAGCCGCGCCACCCAGCCACTCGGGGCGATCAGGAATCCGACTCCGATCGCCATTGCCGCGTGTGGCGCCGCAAGAATCGGCGCCATGAGGCCCCGGCCCGTCCGCCCCGGCTTGCGTCCGTGGATCTGCGCACAGAACCCGAAGACGAGCACGACCGACAGTACGGTGGCGACGAGTCCCGTGCCGACGGTCAGGGCGATCGCATCGCCGATCCCGGGCGCGGAAAACAGCTGACTCCAAGGCGCCAGGGTGAATCTTCGGCCACCGATCGCCGGCAGCCAACCGAACGCCGGCAGCACCGTCCCGAGAAGTCCGGCCGCGATCGGCGCAAGAAACAGCGTCACTGTGACCCGCGGCGCGTAGCGCAACCAAGACCGCGAGCGCGCCGGCGCGGATCGGGGAATCGCCTCGAGCGCCGTGGCGCGCGTCACGGCGTGTAGCGCCGCTCCCAGGCCCCGGCCAGGCGGCGGGCCCAGGAGGGTTGCGGCTCCGCGAGCACGTGCTTCAGCGCCGCGCGCCGCGGCACCCACGGACTGTCAGGCAGGGATGCGAACAGCGCGCGCTCCGCAGGAGTCAGCTTTGCGAGGTCCAGCACAGTCGGACCACCCAGGTAGCGGATGTTCCCGGCGCGGGCCTGAGCCACCGGCGAGAGGAGGAAGTTCGCAACGACCATCGCGCCGGCCTTGTGCGGCGAATTGTACGGAATGGCAACGAAGCTGGTGTTGCCGATCGTCCCATTCGCGAGCCCGACGGTGCGGACCGTCCGCGGCAGAAGACCGGCTTCGACGTCGGCCGCGGCCTCGGTGGGATTGAAGGACGGCATCATGTCGATCTCGCCGTCCTCCAGCAGTTCGCGCTCGGCCGGTCCGCTGGCGGGAAACTCGCGGCCATGCCGCCAGAGATACGGTCGCAAGCGGTCATACCACGCCCACAGCGGCGCGGTCACCTTGGCGAAATCGGCGGCGCGCACCGGTTGCAGCAGTACGGACGGATCGGGTGTGAGCGCATAGAGCGCCTGCTCCAGGAACGCGACTCCCAGGAAATTCTGCACCTGCGGAAAGGTGAATCGGCCCGGATGTCGCTGCGCCCATGCGGGAAACGCTCTGATGTTCAGCGGGACGTGCTTGACATAGGCGGAGTTGTACACGAACACCAGCTGGGCCTTGCGCCAAGGGGACTCGTAGCCGGCGACCGGAACCGTGAAATCATAGAGATTTGACTTGTCACGAGTGTTCACCAGCGCGTAGTTGGGCAGCTGCCGCGTGAACGGCCCATACAGAAGTCCCCGGCGCTTCAGGGCGGCAAAGTTCGGACCATTGATCCAGATGAGATCGACGGTCCCGTCGGAATTGTCACCGGCGGCCTTCTGCGCAATCACCTGGCTGACGGCTTGCGAGGTAGCCTCGAGCGGCACCTGCCGCAATGTCACGTCGCAGCAGGCGAAGACCTGTCGCCCCACCCACGCGATATAGGCGTCCATGCGCTCATCGCCGGCCCAAGCGTCGAAATACACGGTCTGGCCACGCGCTTGCGCCAGAACGTCCTTCCACGGTGCCGCGAATGCGGGCGGGACGAACAGGTGTGCAAGAATTACCGCCGCCGCCGCGGCGCGCAGCACCCTCGCCCACCTCACGCGACGCAACCCCGCTGCGCGGCGCGTCGTGCCCGAGCCGCCTCGATCACCGCTCCCAGCACCGATTCGTGGAAGCGATCGCAGCCGACGCACAGATTTGCATACTCCGCGCCCTTGGGCGTCACGGTACTGGACTCGGCCCTGAAACGCGCCTCGCTCCATCCATAGGCGAGCCCCATGTGCTCGGGGTGCCCGGCACTGATCGCCTCGAACGCCGGCTCGTGCGCCAGGGAGTCCAGAATCGAGATCAGATCGTCCTCCAGCAGATTGCCGATCGGCACCCGGGTCTTGACGCAGCAGGGGAAAACGTCGCCGCGCGGATCAATGGACACCTCCGAGCCGCTATAGCCGTGCCGGAGGAAATTCAGCCCCCCCGACCAGCGGTTGCAGAAGTTGTCCGCCAGCGTCGCCGTCGAGAGGCCGTTCTCCCACGCCCGTCCTCTCGGCCACAGCCGGCCGATCCAGGCATCCGGGGTCGCGCCGAAGAAATTATAATACGGCCCCGATGCCGCTTGCGGACCGGCTGTCGCGCCCGGCGGCGCCTCCGCTGGACGCAGCCCGTGCGCCTCGAAAAGGCGGCTCAGGCGCTCCTTGAAGGCATCCTGCCGAGCCGTCCCCTGCAGTCCGGAGTGGAACGAGTCCACACCCGAGACCGAGATCGTCGAGGCGCCGTGCGCGAGCAGATCCTCGACGATCCCGTCGGTCAGCAGGTCGCCCGTCGTCTGAATGATGAGGTCCACGCCGCCGCAGCCGGCATAACGCTGCCGGATCCGCATCATGGCCGGATACAGCACGCGGGTGCGGACCGGATCGATCAGTACTTCGCCCCCCGAGAGAATGATTCTGCCGCGCCGCTGCGGCAGGCTGCCGTCGGGTGCCGGATGCTCGCGATCGAGATAACGCATCTGCGGCGGAAGGTGATCGATGATGCGTGGGAAATTGGCGAGCGCCTCACTGACGACCCCGTCGAGCGCCGCGCGCACGTACGGGCGGAAGCGAGGCTCGTAGCAGTGCCGGCATTTGCGGTGACATGCCCAGCACAGCACATAATAGATGGATTCCACTGGTTCGAACGACTCCCGCCGGCCCCAGCACCCCGCGCCCGCTCCGCGCCACGAATCCCGAGGACCGGCACCCCTCGGTCTGTGCTGCATCCGCGGCGCAGTTTACACCGGATCGATCCACGCCCAGGCCCGGGCGCGGCATCGCGGCGAAGGCCGGCGCGATATACGTAAATGTCCCGATAGGCACTGCTCGGCGGTTTGCCAGACTCGCAAGGACTCGCTCATGCGCGCGATCTCGGCCGGTGGCCGATTTCATGTTGATCCGCGGGCACCCGTAGCGGCCATGGCGCGTAGGCAGAAGGGGCCGCGGCCGGGGGAAGCGGCACGGGGGTGCGCTGGAACGGTCGACGACTGCCGATACGCCGGTGCGCGAACTGGCCCAGGGGACCAGGCAGGCGGATAGCTGCGGGAGTATGGCTTTGAGACGACGGATTCTGTGCATCTTTCCACGCTACACCCCTTCTTTCGGCACTTTCGAGCACGCCTATGCGTTGCGCGGCAATACCCGCGCCTTCATGCCTCCCCAGGGACTCCTGGTCATCGCCGCCGCCGCTCCCTCGGACTGGGAAGTCCGCTTCCTGGACGAGAACATCGCTCCGGCGCAGGAAACCGACTTCGCCTGGGCCGAGGCGGTGTTCGTCAGCGGCATGCATGTGCAGCGCGCGGCCATTGAGGACATCAACCGCCGCGCGCACCGGATGGGCAAGACCACAGTGCTCGGCGGCCCGTCCGTATCCGCCTGTCCGGAGCAATATCCGGACTTCGACTATCTGCACATCGGCGAGATCGGCGATGCCACCGACCAGCTGTTTCAGCTGCTCGAGGCATGCCCCGCCCGGCCGCGGCGCCAGATTCGCCTGACGACGGCCGAGCGCCGGCCGCTCGAGGACTTTCCCGTTCCCGCCTACGCGCTGGCACATCTGCACAAATACTTCATCGGCAGCGTGCAGTTCTCGAGCGGCTGCCCCTACCAGTGCGAGTTCTGCGACATTCCCGTCCTCTACGGCCGCGTGCCGCGCATGAAGACGCCCGAACAGGTGCTGCGCGAGCTCGACACCCAGCTCGGCGCCGGGCTGTTCGGCGCAGTCTATTTCGTCGACGACAACTTCATCGGCAACCGCAAGGCCGCGCGCGAGCTGCTGCGCGCGCTCATTCTCTGGCAGCAACGCAATGGATATCCCATCGAGCTCGCCTGCGAGGCCACCCTCAACATCGCCAAATATCCCGACATCCTCGCGATGATGCGCGAAGCGTCCTTCACGACCGTTTTTTGCGGAATCGAGACCCCCGAGCTCGGGGCACTAGAGGCGATGCACAAGCGTCACAACGTCTCGGTACCGATACTCGAGGCGATCGAGACTTTGAATGCCTATGGCCTCGAGGTGGTATCCGGGATCATACTCGGCCTCGATACCGACACCCCGGAGACGCCGGCGCGCATCGCCGAGTTCATCCGCCGCAGCCACATTCCGATGCTGACGGTGAACCTGCTGCAGGCACTGCCGCGCACCCAACTGTATGCCCGCCTCGCCGCGGAAGGTCGCATCGCCGAGGATCCGAGCCTGGAGTCGAATGTTCGTTTCCGCCGACCCTATGACGCAGTGGTCTCGGCCTGGCGGCAGCTCATTGCGGAAACATACAGTCCGGAAGCCGTCTACGAGCGCTTCGCCTGGAACACCGCGCACACCTACCCGAACCGCAAGCTGTTGCCGGCAAGTTCCGCGCGGGCTTCATGGTCGAACGTAGGCCGTGGCCTGACGATCATGACCAACCTCTTGTTCAAGGTCGGCATCGCGTCGGACTACCGCGCGACATTCTGGCGCACAGCCTGGCCGCTTCTGCGGCGGGGGCGCGTGGAGGAAGTGATTCACGTGGGGCTCGTCGCCCACCATCTGATCAGCTTCGCGCGCGAGGCCGTCGCGGGCCGGCAGAATGCGTCCTATTACTCGCCGCGAGTGGCGCCGGCGCGTGGGTCCGCCGCGCTCTAGCGAAAGCTCCCTCGGGCCGCACTCTCGACATCCATGGCCGAAGTCCCGAGCGCAAGACACAAACATCGGGGCTGCGGGTTGGCCGGGCACGTGCGCTTCCCCGCTGGAGGGCATGCGCGGATTCCCCGTATACCGCGTGGCAACTGCCTATTGTCGCCGCGGCTTCTTGCGTCGTTTCCTGGGCGAAGGTCGCGGCGCGCGGGCGCCGGGCTGATGCTCGCGGCTCGAGCGGCCAACGTACCGCTCGCGCCCGATGCAACCACGGCCGGCGGTGCTTCGGCGGCACGGCGGCTCCCGTGGCGGCAGAAGCCACCGCCCGACGCTGGAGCTGCCGGCGCGGTGCGGGTCCGGCATGACGGGTAGTGACGAAGGATGGTACGGTATGGCGTATGGTCCGTTGATCACCGTCCTGGCGCTCGCCTTGTTGATCACCGTCGCCGTGCCGGGCAGCGGGCAGCTTCTGTATCCCCACCCGACCCGCAGCCCGCTGACCGCCGCCCCGCGGAAATGCAGGGGAATCACCGCTCAGGTCTTGCGGAGCCCGCGCTTCGATACGATCTACCGCATCCGCGCCTATCGCGGCTGGCTTCACCAACACGGTCTCGATGGCGCCTACCACTTTCACCGGCGGTTTCTCCGACATCGCGACGCGCAGCGCAGATCCGCGAGTCACTGGGTCTCGAAGAGCCCGGACCACGTATTCGCTCCGGATGCGCTGCGCAGGACCTGTCCGGATGCCGTCATCGTCATGCCGCACCGTGACCCGTTGTGTGTCCTCGCCTGCGTCGCCGAGTTGACCGAGATCCTGAGACGGCCGTTCACGCCCCATATCGGTCGCGTGCAGATCGGAGCGGAAATCAGCGAGCGATGGGCCGACGGCGCCGATAGAATGGTGGCCGCCGGCGCGAGCGGCGCGCAGATACCGCACCTGCACTATCACGATCTGGTGAGAGCACCCATGGACACCCTCTCGGCTCTGTACGATCACTGTGGCAAGAGGCTGAATGCCGAGGCCGAAGCGCGCACCGCCGAGTCGCTGCGCGCGCCGCCGAGAGGGGGCTACGCCGTGCACGCGCACCGCCTCGAATCGTTCGGGCTCGAGGCGGCCGCGCTGCGCGCGCGCTTGGCCGGATACATGCAGACGCTCGATGACCGGCCGCAGCGGACCCGCACCCATTCCGCGCTTGCGTGGGCCGCAGGTACCGCATGAGCCGATGGAAAGTCCTCGCCTTCATCTTCAGCGCCGCGGGACTTCTTGCGGCCATCGCCTACGCGGGCTTCGATGCGGTCGGACACGCAGCCGAACG
>JAJZZR010000471.1 GCA_021797465.1 Pseudomonadota bacterium
CGCCCTCGAGCAGCCGCTCGAGCAGCTCACGTGCCTCGGTCATGCCGCGCCCCCGGCTCTTTGTTCCAGGAAGTTCTCGAGCAGCCGCGCCCCGAGGGGCGTGAGGATGCTCTCGGGATGAAACTGTACGCCCTCGACCGCGAGCGCCGTGTGGCGTACTCCCATGATCTCCTTCGCCTCGGTCCAGGCGCTGACGGCGAGCGCCGCGGGGAGCGAGGCCGGCGCAGCGATCAGCGAATGGTAGCGTCCGACCTCGCACGGCCGCGGCAGCCCGGCGAAGACCCCGAGTCCGTCATGTTGGATCATGGAGGTCTTGCCGTGCATCATCCGTCCGGCGCGCACCACTTTGCCGCCGAACACCTCGACGATCGACTGATGGCCCAGGCACACGCCGAGCACCGGAATGCGTCCGGCGAACGCGCGGATCATGTCCATGGATATCCCGGCATCGTCCGGGGTGCCCGGACCCGGCGAGATGCACAGGTGCGTCGGAGCGAGCGCCGTGGCCTGCGATACGTCGAGTGCATCGTTGCGGTAGACGCGCACATCCGCGCCCAAGACCAGAAAGGCCTGCACCAAGTTGTAGGTGAAGGAGTCGTAATTGTCGATCAGCAGCAGGCGCGCCATCAGAAGCCCTCCTGAGCCATCTCGAGCGCGCGCGCCATCGCGCCGCTCTTGGCGAGCACCTCCTCGTGCTCGGTGTGCGGATCGCTGTCGGCGACGATGCCGGCGCCGGCCTGATAGCTGTACTCGTCGCCGCGAAACACCAGCGTACGGATGGTGATGGCGTGATCCATGTCGCCGCGGGCGCCGAAGTAACCGACCGTGCCGCCGTAGAGGCCGCGGCTCACCGGCTCGAGCTCATCGATGATCTGCATGGCCCGAACTTTCGGCGCGCCTACCAGGGTACCGGCCGGAAACGCCGCGCCGAACAGGTCGAACGCGTCGCGGCCATCGGCGAGCGTGCCCTTGACGCCGCTCACCATGTGCATCACGTGGCTGTAGCGCTCGATGGAGCGGTACGGATCGACCGTCACGCTGCCGGCGCGGGCCACTCGGCCGAGGTCGTTGCGGGCGAGATCGACGAGCATGACGTGCTCGGCGTTTTCCTTCGGGTCGGCGCGCAGCTCCGCCTCGCGGGCGCGGTCGAGCACGGGGTCGTCGGCGCGCGGCCGCGTACCGGCGATCGGCCGCAGCTGCGCCGTGCCGTCCTGCAGCCGCACCAGCGCTTCGGGCGAGGAGCCGACCACGGTCAGGTCCCCGAGCGCGCAGTAATACATGTAGGGCGATGGGTTGATCAGGCGCAGCGCGCGATACGCCTGGAACGGCGTGAGCTCGTGCCGACCCGCGAAACGCGTCGACAACACCAGTTGGTATACATCGCCGGCGGCAATGTGCTCCTTGACGTGCTCGACGCCACGCACGTAGTCCGCGCGGCCGGTCGAGGCGATTGCCGTGGAGCAGCGGCCGTGCCGGGGCGCGGGCGGCAGCGGGCCGCGCAGTGCCCGGATGATCTCGGCGCGCAGCCGCGACCGTTCGGCCTGCGAACCGGCGTGCAGCAGCGCGATACCGCGTGTCAGGTGATCGAACACCAGCAACGAGCGGGGCGCCACATAATGCAGCGCCGGCACATCGGGGGTCTTGCCGGCTGCGGCGGAAAGTTTCTCGAAGAAGCGCACCATGTCGTAGGCGGCGTAGCCGACCAATCCGCCGGCGAGCGGCACGCCCGGAATGTCCGGCTCGGGTGCCGGCGTGCGCGCCAGCGCGGCGCGCAGTCCGTCGAGCAGCTCCGCAGCCGAGCGCGGGACGGGGCGGCGCTCGGCGCCGATCATGAAGCCGTCGCCGTCCAGACGCACGGTGAGAGCGTCGCCGAAGCCGATGAACGAATAGCGGCCGAGCCGCTCGCCGCCCTCGACGCTCTCGAGCAGGAAGTGAGGCGCGAACGCTCCGAGCTTCATGAACGCCGACACCGGTGTGTCGAGATCCCCTGGTATGTCGAAAGGTGGCTTCAACGCATTCTCCGAATCAGTCAGGCAATAAAAAACCCATCCCGGCGGTTTTTCCGGAATGGGTTTTGGCAGTTCTACCGCTGTCGCGAGGTTACAACGAGCAGCCCGCGGCCCACTCCGGATGGGAAGTGCGCCACCACCCCTGCAGATTGGACGGATGCGGCTGAAGCATGCTCACGAGCCTATCATCACCGGCTCGCGGGATACAATACCCGCCGGTCCAGCCTCGAGGTTCGCCCCCATGCCGTCCTTCGATGTGGTCTCCGAGCTCAATGCGCACGAGGTCGCCAACGCCGTCGATCAGGCCAACCGCGAAATCGCGCAGCGGTTCGATTTCAAGGACACCGGCGCGCGCTTCGAGCTCGAGGGCGACACCGTTACGCTGCATGCGCAGGTGGATTTCCAGCTCAAGCAGATGCTGGAGATCCTCAAGCTCCGCCTCGGCAAGCGGGGTATAGACCTCGCCTGTCTCGAGGCGAAGGAGCCGGAGATCACCTTGTCGGCGGCGCGCCAGGCGGTGCTGCTGCACCAGGGCGTCGACGCCGAGACGGGCAAGAAGATCACGCGGCTGCTGAAGGATTCGAAGCTCAAGGTGCAGGGCAGCATTCAGGGCGAGAAGGTGCGTGTCAGCGGCAAGCAGCGTGACGATCTGCAGGCCGCGATCCAGCTGCTGCGCGGTGCGAAGCTCGGCTTGCCGCTGCAATTCAACAACTTTCGCGACTGAGAGTGGTCGACATGACGATCGCAAGACTGATCGGAGGTCTCTGGGCCGGCTTCCTGGTCCTGTGGTGGACGTGGGCGCTATTCAACAAGAAGGCCAACCGCGGCGCGCGCTGGCGAGGCCGTTCGTGGGGATTTCGGCTGGGCATGGTCGTCGTGATCGTTCTCGTGATGCGGTTCGTGCGCCGCTCCGGGATCGCCACATGGCTCGCGGCGCACGGCCCCGCGCTGCTGCACCCGGCGCCGCCCTGGCAAGGGATCGGCGTGGCGCTGTGCGCGGCGGGTTTCGTGTTTGCGATCTGGGCGCGGGCGTATCTCGGCGGCAATTGGGGAATCCCCATGTCGATGCGCCAGGACCATGAGCTGGTGACGTCAGGACCCTACGCCCGAGTGCGCCATCCCATTTACTCGGGCCTGGTGCTCGCGGGGCTGGGCACGGTGCTGGCGCTCGGTGTCATATGGTTGCCGTTGGTCGTGCTGGTCGGTCTGTTCTTCGTGATCAGCGCGCACACCGAGGAGCGGATGCTCGCGGCACACTTTCCCGAGGCGTATCCGCCCTACAAGGCGCGCACCCGGATGTTGATTCCGTTTCTGTATTGAAGTCGGATCGGCCGTGACGGGGTTACGCGAGTTCAGGGATTCGGGGACGGGTTGGCGCGCCGTTCGGGTGGCGCAGGAGCTGCGGGTCACAGCGATGCGCGGACCGGCCGCGCCCGTCGCGCGTTCCGTGGCGCGAGAATTCATCGGACTTCAGCCGTGACCGACATCAAGCTGAAGGACCTGCGCTATCTGGTGGCGGTCGCCGAGGCCCGGCACTTCGGGCGGGCCGCGCAGCGCTGCTTCGTCAGCCAGCCGACGCTGTCGGCGCAGCTGAAGAAGCTAGAAGCCTCGCTCGGGGTGCAGCTGATCGAGCGCCAACCGAAAAATGTGGCGTTGACCGACGCGGGCCGGCAGATCGTCGAGCGCGCCCGGCGCATCATCGAGGCGTGCGACGAGGTCGGCGCGCTTGCGCGCTCGCACCGCGATCCGCTCGCAGGGACCCTGCGTGTGGCACTGTTGCCGACCATTGGTCCGTATCTGCTGCCGCACGTGACGCGCCGGATCCAGTGCGAGCTGCCGCGGCTGCGGCTGTATCTGCACGAGTATCAGACCGCGCCGATGCTCGAGAAACTCAGAACCGGCGAGTTGGATCTGGGCATTCTCGCCCTGCCGGTCGAGCTGGAGGGTCTCGAGGCGTTGGAGCTGTACAGCGAGCCGTTCGTGGCGGCGCTGCCCGAGCGGCACCCGCTCGCCCGGCGCGAGCGTATCCACGCAAGCGACTTGGCGGGAGAGCCGCTGCTGCTGCTTGAGGAAGGGCATTGTTTACGGGATCAGGCGCTTGCGGTGTGCAGCCAGGCCGGCGCGCGTGAGCAACAGGACTTTCGCGCCACCAGCCTCGAGACGCTGCGGCAGATGGTGGCCGCCGGCGCGGGCATTACTCTGCTTCCGCAGTTGGCCACCGAGGGAACATACGGCAGCGCGCGCGGCGTCGCGGTCGTGCCGTTCGCAAGACCTGCGCCAACTCGCCGGGTGGGCGCCGTCTGGCGCAAGACAACCGCGCGCCGAACGGCAATCGATGCGCTCTGTGCGGTCGTCGCGCAGCGCGGCGCGCAGACTGTGCGCACCAGGAGCCGCTGATCGGCGCCGGCATGGCATAATCCTCACGTTGTGGGCCGATTCAACGCACTCACCGATCACGTCACCCCGTACGATCGCTTCTGTCGCAGTGACACCGCCGTCGAGCGCCTCCTGTTGGAGGGCCAGCAGGCGCAGGCGCTGGAAGCGTACTTCGGTGCGCGCGAATACCGCGAACTGCGCGAGCTGGCCGCTGCGGCGGCTCGGCGAGCTCCCGACGCTTCACTCCCGCACGTGTTCGTCGTGCCCGGCATCCTCGGGTCGCAGCTCGGCCTGCGTCGCCGCGAGCCGCTGCCCGATGACGTGCTGTGGCTCGATCCGCTCGATATCCAGGGCGGCCGTCTGCTCTGGCTGGATCCCGCCCAGGGCGTGCCGATCGTGCCGCTCGGCACCGTGCTCTACTCCCACCTGAAGCTCAAACTGCGTCTGCGCGCCGCGGGTTTTACGGTCACGCTGTATGACTACGACTGGCGTCTGGACATCGAGGCGCTCGGACAGGATCTGGCGACCCGGTTGCGCGATCATGCGGGGCATGCCGTCGCCATCGTCGCCCACAGTATGGGCGGGTTGGTCAGCCGTGCGGCGTTGGCGCTGCCTGGCACGCGCCATGTCGAGCGTGTGGTGCTGCTCGGTACCCCCAACCGCGGGGCCTTCGCGCCATTGCAGGCCTTGCGGGGTACTTACTCGGTGGTGCGAAACATCGCCCGACTCGACCTCGGTCATTCATCTCTGGAGCTGGCCGAGCGCGTGTGGACTGGCTTCCCGAGCCTGTATCAGATGCTGCCCGGCGCGCAGGGGGACGGCCCCGATTTCACCAATCCGATGCAGTGGCCGTTGACCGCGCCGGCGCCGCGGCTGGCGCTGCTCGAGCGCGCAAGCCGGTTGCACGGCACGCTGCCGGAGCCCGACGAGCGCTTCACGGCCATCGTGGGCATTGCCCGCGCGACCGTGACCGCGGCGCGGCGGCGAGAGGACGGATTCGTGTATACGGTTACCCGCGGCGGTGACGGCACCGTACCCGCCGTCAGCGCGGCGCCTGAGGGCATGCGGGCGTATTACACCCGGGCGGCCCACAGCGAGCTGACACTCGACGCGCAGGTCGCGGCAGCCGTCATCGATTTGTGCAAACAAGGCGATACCAAGCGTCTGCCGCAGCATTGGCGCAGCCGCGCGCACGCGCGCGCGACGGTCACAGATGCGCAACTGCTGGCCACGAATGCCGCGAAGCTCGATTGGGCGCGCCTCGAGCCCGCACAGCGACAGGCTTTCCTCGATCAGCTCAACGAGCCGTTGCCGGTGCGCCTGCGGATCGCATGAGCCCGCGCCCGCTGCCGGGACTCGCGCGGGATCCGAGTCAGATGCATTCCGCGTCCGTTTCGAGCACGCTGGACGCGCCTGCCTCGACCACCTGCGCGAGCCCCGCCGCGGCCGGCAGCACGTGCGTCGCATAGAAATGCGCGGTGCGGATCTTCGCGTGATAGAACGTGCGGTCCTCGCCCCGGAGTCCACGGGCCGCGATGGCCGCGGATTTCGCCAATAGCCAGCCGCCGACGACCAGCCCGCACAGTTTCAGGTAGGGGACCGACACCGCGAACCCGTGCGCCGGATTTTCAGCCATCCCCGTCAGTAGCGCGTGCGTCGCACGCTCGAGCCGCTCGACGGCCTGCAGGGCCGCATCGCGTACTTGCCCCGCTGCCGCCGGGGTCTCGAGTGCCTGCAGCTCGCGGCGCATGTCGGTCACCAGCGCGCGCATCGCCGCGCCCTGATCGCGTCCGAGTTTGCGGCCGATCAGATCATTCGACTGAATGCCCGTGGTGCCTTCGTAGATGGTCGTGATCCGTACGTCGCGCAGATATTGCGCGGCGCCTGTCTCCTCGACGAAGCCCATGCCGCCGTGGACCTGAATCCCGATGGCTGCAGTGTCGTTGCCGGTCTCGGTGCACCAGCCCTTCACGATCGGAATGAGCAGCTCGCCGCGCTCGAGCGCCGCAGTGCGGGCTTTCGCGTCGGGATGGTGCTCGCCCAGGTCGAGTTGAGTGCCGGCATAGAAGGAGAGCGCACGCGACGCCTCGGTGCAGGATTTCATGGTGAGCAGCATGCGTCGCACGTCCGGGTGCTCCACGATCGGCGCCGGCCCGGGCGCACGTGCCGCGGGCGGCTTGCCCTGAAGGCGCGTGCGGGCGTACTCGGCCGCCTGCTGGAATGCACGCTCGCCGACGGCATAGCCCTCGACGCCCACCGCGAGCCGCGCCGTGTTCATCATGACGAACATGTACTCGAGGCCGTGGTTGGGCTCCCCCACCAGATAGCCCACCGCCCCGAGGTCGTGACCGAATTCCATCACGCAGGTCGGGCTGGCGTGGATGCCGAGCTTGTGCTCGATGGACACGCAGCGCACTTGATTGCGCTCGGTGAGTGATCCGTCGGGTGCGACCAGTACCTTCGGGACGATGAACATCGAGATTCCCCGAGTGCCGGCCGGCGCGCCGTCAATCCGCGCGAGCACCATGTGCAGGATATTGTCCGTGAAGTCGTGTTCGCCCCAGGTGATGAAGATCTTCTGCCCGAACAGCCGGTAGTGATCTCCTTCGCGTGCCGCGCGGGTACGAATCTGCCCCAGATCCGAGCCGGCCGAAGGTTCCGTGAGCACCATCGTGCCTGACCATTCGCCGCTGATCATTTTGGGCAGGAACAGCCGCTGCTGCGTCTCCGAGCCGCACCGCGCGAGGGCGTGCGCCGCGCCATGGGTCAGCATGGGACAGAGATTGAACGACAGATTGGCCGACGCGAGGATTTCCTGGACCGCACTGCTGAGCGCCTGGGGCACCCGCTGCCCGCCGAAGCGGGAGTCGGCGCCGAGCTGCGGCCAGCCGCCCTCGGCGAACCGGCGGTAGGCGTCCTTGAAGCCCGCAGGGCTCCGGACGCCCTCGGCGCTCCAGTGCGCGCCTTCGACGTCTCCGGTGTGATTCAGGGGCGCGAGCACATCCGCCGCGAAGCGTCCGGCCTCCTCGAGGATCGACGTGCCGAGCTCGTCGGAATAATCGGCGTAGGCGGGATAGGCGGAAAGGGTACCGATGCCGAGCAGTTCCTCGAGTACGAAACGCAGCTCTCTCAGCGGCGCGCGATACATGGTCGTTCTCCCGGATCACCGTGGATTTGCACATTTTAACCCGATTCGAGCCCGATCCTACTGTCGAGTAACGTTCCTTCCCGCCAGTAGGTTCGGCTCGGTGGCCGGCCGCTGCGCCGAGCCGCTGCGCTGGCCGGCGGGTCGAGGTCCGTGCGGCGGTCCGCTCGGGCGCCCGAATATGACAAGTCGGCGGCGCGATCGCGGCCCGCGGAATTTCGCGAAACCGAAACGATGGGGCGGAACGCGAGCGAGTTCACGGTACCCCGGCCGGCGTGGTGTCACTCTTTCGCTACATCCAGCCTCGTATTCGCTCCGCAATGGGGAATGTCATGCACTCGGCCGCGCGGCACGCACACCGGACTTCGGATATTGACTCAGCCGCCGCAAGCGAACCGCAGGGCGTGGAGTCGATCGGCCGGCAGTTGTGCCAGGCCCTGCCGCCGCTGCGGCTCCATTCCGTTTCGATCTACGACAATCAGTGCAACGTGCTGTGGCTGAGCGAGGGCGCGCTCGGTCCGGACGAGCATGCGCTGGTGGTCGATGCCCTGGAATGCTTCGCGGGCGAGCCCAACGCCGGCGAGCGTGAGCAGCGCGTGGAAGACGGCCGTGCCGCGGTCTTTCTACCGATCTGCCCGCCGCAAGGTGCGCTGGCGGGACTGGTCATGGTGCTGGCGGACGTCAAGGTCGCCGGCGACGGTCTCCTCGATCGCATCGTGACCCCCGAGGTGCGGGCGCACGTGCAAGCACTGGCCGCGGTGGTGCAGCCCGCCGGGCCGCGCCGCGTGGACCACGATCCCACCAGTCTCGTGCTGAGCTTGGCCGACGATGACGCGCGGGGCGACTCCCGACCCTCGCCCGATTTAAACGTCCACCGGGAGCTGGCGCCGGCGGCCGTCGACGAGATCCTTCAGACTGGCGAGCTGTCGCTCGAGCTGCAGCCGCTGGCTGAGCCCGTTGCGGAAGTTCCAGCGCCCGCCCGGGAGGCCGAGGCGGTTCCTCAACTGGCACCCGTTCTGCATCCCGCGCCGACATCCTCGAGTGCCGCGGCTCCCGCCGTGCAGGCCGCGCCAGCCCTGGTTCTGGAAGTCCTCCCTTTCGTCAAGCTACGCGCAGGCGGTCGGATGCGCTGGTTCGAGGTCCTGCCGCGCGGCACGCCGCGACAAAATCGCGACCCGGCGGCGCTCGACGTCCTCGCCGTGCAGGGGCTGCTGGCCTGGCTCGCCGAGCATCGTGATGCGTGGACGGCCGAGCCGACGACCTTCACGCTCAATCTTTCGATCGCCACGCTCGAAGACGAACGTTTTCTGCGCCAACTGAGCAATAGCCTCGGCCGCAGCGCAATTTCCCCCGATGCCGTCGGCTTCGAGATCGCCGAACCGCTGTGCACGCAGCGCCGCGCTCAAGTCGAGCGGTTCATCACCGGATGCGAGCGGCTCGGGTGCTCGGTGGTCATCGATGGATTCTCGTTCGATTCAGCCGTGATTCCCCTGCTGCGCTCCAAGGCTCTGCGGCTGGTGAAGATGGATCCGCGCCTGACCACGGGGGCCCTGAAAGACAAGCTTTCCCAGGCGCTGGTCGTGGCGATCGTGCAGGCGGTCAAGGTTCTGGGCATTCATTGCGCGGCCCAGCAGATCGATTCGGCGCACGTGCTGCGCTGGCTGAAGGCGGTGGGGTGTGACTTGGGACAGGGCTCGGTCCTGGCCCGCCCCGTGTCGATCGAGCGGCTGCAAGCGCCCGCGCCCGCCTGACCCTCGTCCGGATGCCCGGGCCAAGATCGGGTAAGCTTGCCGGCGCGCCGCGGGTCCACAGGCGGGGGCACGGCCGGGTAACCGATGTGAAGATCAAGACCGTCATCGTCGACGACGAGGCGCTCTCCAGGCGTGGGCTAGACCGCCTGTTGCGCCGGGCACAGGATTTCGAGTTGATCGCCGAGTGCGGCAATGGCCGCGACGCGGTCGACTTGATTCAACGGGAGCGTCCGGACGTGGTGTTTCTGGACATTCAGATGCCCGTGCTTTCCGGCTTTGAAGTGCTTGCGCGCCTGCCTCAGGAGAGTCTGCCGCTCGTGGTGTTCGTCACCGCGTTCGATCAGTACGCGTTGCGCGCATTCGAGGCGTGCGCGGTGGACTATCTGCTCAAGCCCCTCGATGAGCAGCGCGTCGAGACGACTCTTGAGCGCGTACGGCACCGCCTGGCGACGCGCCAGGCCGCCGATGAGCGCGACAAGCTGATGGAAGTGATCGCCGAGATCACCGGTGCCGGCGAGATCGAGCTCGAGACTATGCTGGCCCAGGGCAGCACCGCGATTGAAACCAGCCATCCTCAGATCCTGCCGATCCGCCAGGGACGGAATACTGCCCGCGTGCCGATCAGCTCGATCCAGTGGATCGACGCGGCTGGCGACTATATGTGCGTGCATGCCGAGGGCGACACGCACATCCTGCGCGGCACGATGAAGGAGCTCGAGGGGATTCTCGACCCGCGGATGTTTCAGCGCGTGCACCGCTCGACGATCGTGAATCTGCGTTTCGTCAAGAGTTTGAGGGCGCACATGAACGGCGAGTATTTCCTCACGCTCGACGGCGGGCAGGAACTGAAGCTCTCGCGCACCTATCGTGACAAGATCGAGCTGTTTCTCGGGAACAGTCTCGTGCAGCGCGGTGCCGCCCCGTAGGGGCGGCGGCTCGATCCATTCAGCGCGCGCGGCTGTTCCGCTGTTTGTGCGCGCCGGCGAGCGCCGCGCGGATCCGCCGCTTGAGCGGGGAGGGCGACGCGGCGGTCAGCCGGCACGTCACCGTGCGCACGTAGTCGGGCACGGACCAGCGGCATTGCGAGCCGGCCGGGAAGACTTGAGTGTCGCCGGCCTGTAGCCGGCGACACGTGCCCGCGATTTCCACGGTCGCATCGCCGTCCACGACGTGGACGATCTCCTCGGTCACGTAGGTCCACTGAAATCGGCCACTGGTGCAGTCCCACAGATGAACCGAAGCACCCCCATTGGTGCTGTGCGCCAGGAGCTTCTCGCGCGCCCGCGGCTCGCCTTCGAGGATCGAGGCGGGACGGATCGGCATTGGCTCGAGGCCACGGGCGTCGCTTCCGCGAGCCACCGGCCCGTCGAGCGAGACGGTCTGCTCGAGCATGTCGATATCGGCCCGACCCCGGGCGGGGTTGCGGGTTACAGTGATTCGAGGCAATTTTCCCAAGAATAGTTCTCCGCGCCCTGCCGGCGGTCAGCGCGACCCAGGATACGAGCCGCGCCGTGGCCATTCCGTGACATGGCGCACACCGGCTCCCGCGGTTGCGGCGCCGCACGTTACACTGCGCTGCTTGCGGGGCGCTGCGGCCTGGGCGGCGGAGGCTCCACCTGCGATCCTGAAGAGGGGGGCGTCCGATGAACCGAATCTGGCTCCAAACTTATCCGGCGGGCGTGCCGCCGGAGATCGATCCGGCGCAGTTGAGCTCGCTCGGTGAGCTCGTGGAGCACGCCTGCTCGACGTACCGCGACCGGCCTGCGTACGAGCAGTTTGGCGCCGTCCTGACCTACGGGCGGCTAGATGACCTCACCCGCGCATTCGCCGCCTGGCTGCAGTCCGTGGGGCTCGCCAAAGGTGACCGAATCGCGATCATGCTGCCGAACTGTCTGCAGTATCCGGTGGTGCTTTTCGGCGCGCTGCGCGCCGGCCTAGTCGTTGTCAATACCAATCCGCTGTACACGGCGCGCGAGCTGGCGCACCAGCTCACGGACTCCGGCGCCGAGGCGATCGTCGTACTGGAGAACTTCGCGCACATCGTCGAGCAGATTGCGCCCCATAGCCAGCTGAAGCACATCCTGGTGACCGCGGTGGGCGATCTTCTGCCGGCTCCGAAGTCATGGGTCGTCAATTACGTCGTGCGCCACCGCCGCAAGCAGGTGCCACGGTGGAACATCCCGTTCGCGGTGCCGCTGCGCGCCGCGCTGCGCGCGGGCCGAACACTGAGCTGGCGGCCCGAGCCGTTGGTCGCGGAGGACCTCGCGTTCCTGCAGTACACGGGCGGCACGACCGGCGTCGCCAAGGGTGCCATGCTGACGCACGGCAACCTCTGCGCCAACATTCTGCAGGCGCATGCATGGCTCGGAGATTTATTCTCGGACGAGCCCGGAACGCTGATTACGGCCATTCCCCTTTATCACGTGTTCGCGCTCACCGCGAACTGTCTGCTGTTCGCCCATCTGGGATGGAAGAACGTGCTCATCATCAATGCGCGCGACTTCCCGGCTCTGGTGGCGGAGATGAAGCGCCACCCGTTCGAGTTCTTCAGCGGCGTCAATACGTTGTTTAATGCGCTGCTGCATACCCCGGGGTTCGCGTCGGTCGACTTCAGCCATCTCAAGATCACTCTCGGCGGCGGTATGGCGGTGCAGGCTTCGGTGGCCCAGCGCTGGAAGGAAGTCACCGGCAACAACCTCACGCAAGCCTGGGGCTTGACTGAGACCTCGCCCGCGGTGGCCATCAACCCGATCGACGAAGATTTCAACGGTTCGGTGGGATTGCCCATTCCGTCGACGGAGGTGTCGATCCGGGACGATGCGGGAAACGAGTTGCCGATCGGGCAGCCCGGCGAGGTCTGCGTGCGGGGGCCCCAGGTCATGCGCGGCTACTGGAATCGCCCCGACGAAACCGCCCAAGTGATGCTCCCGGACGGCTGGCTGCGGACCGGCGATGTGGGCTACATGGATGAGAAGGGGTATGTCTACCTGCAGGACCGCAAGAAAGACATGATCCTGGTGTCAGGATTCAACGTCTATCCGAATGAAGTGGAAGAGATCGCGGTCACGCATCCCGGAGTTCTGGAGGCCGCCGCCATTGCTCAGCCGAACGAGCACTCCGGCGAAGTCGTCGTGCTCTACGTTGTCCTGAAGGATCCCTCGGTCACGGAGCAAGACATCATCGACCATTGCCGCAAATCCCTCGCCGGTTACAAGGTGCCCAAGCACGTCTATTTCCGCAAGGAGTTACCGAAGAGCAACGTCGGCAAGATTCTGCGTAAAGAGCTGCGCGAGGAATTGATGAACCCATAAGACGAAACGCCGGCATCTCCCGAAGGAAATGCCGGCGTTCGATGACTCTGCGGTCGGCCGGCTGGATGCCGGAGATGGGAGTTACT
>JAJZZR010000394.1 GCA_021797465.1 Pseudomonadota bacterium
GACCAACACCCAGCGACCCGCGCGCCGGCGCGCTTCGCTCAGGCGCGCATAGGCCTCGGCCGCGACAGCCGTATGCGGACACCAGATCCGGCCGAGTCGCTGGTAGTCGGCGCGGATGCGCGCGCGGATCGCATCGTCATCGATGCTGCAGGCGCTCACCGCGGCGCGCAACTGCTCGTTGTCCGGATAAAACGCCAGCAACCGCTCCATGTTGCTCGGATCCCCGACGTCCATCGCCGAGGCGAGCGTGGCCACGCTCGGTCGCGGCCGCCACGGGGCGCCGCCGAGGAACTCCGGCACCGTGCGGTTGGCGTTGTGTGCAAGTACAATCTCACCGATCGGCAGTCCGAGCCGGCGTGCCCAGATGCATGCCATCGCGTTGCCGAGGTTGCCGCTCGGGATGATGAACGACACCGGCTCGCCTCCCGGGCCGGCGAGCGCGCGCGCGGTCGCGGCGTAGTACACGGCCTGGGGCAGCAATCGTCCGAGATTGATGCTGTTGGCCGATGACAGCTCGCGCGACTGGCGCAGCGGCTCATCGAGAAACGCCTGTTTGACGAGACGCTGGCAATCGTCAAACGTGCCGCGCACCGCGAAGGCTCGCACGTTGCCGCCCCAGCAGGTCAGCTGCTGCTGCTGGGTGGGCGAGACCCGTCCTTTCGGGAACAGCACCACGACCTCGATGCCGGGCCGGCCGTGAAACGCGGCAGCCACCGCCCCGCCGGTATCCCCCGAGGTGGCCACCAGGATGGTCAGCGTGCGCGACCGGGGCTCGCGCAGCCGCGCCAGGCACGCGGCGAGAAAGCGCGCGCCGAAATCCTTGAAGGCCGCCGTCGGTCCGTGAAAGAGCTCGAGCACCGCGAGCCGTCCGGGATCGAGGTCAGCCACCGGCGCGGGAAAGTTGAAGGCTTCGGCGCAAATGGGCGCCATCAATGCCGCGAGCGGATCGCCCTCGACGAACGGTCCGATCACCCGGGTCGCGAGCGCCGGCAGATCCGCCGCCGCGTCCAGGTCCGCCGGCGCAACCTCGGGCCAGCGCTGCGGCGCATAGAGACCGCCATCGGGCGCCAGCCCCCGCGCCAGCACCTCGCTGAAACCCGCGCTGATCGCCGCGTCCCTTGTGCTTTGAAATCGCATGGCCGCCATCGTCCGCCGCGCGCCTCAACCGCTCGCCACTACGCGCGCGCCCCGCGGCCGCATGTTCACCACCCACTCGTCGAGCGCAGTTCCGTCCGCGCGCAGCGGCGCGCGCATCGCCGTGAGCACCGCGGAGGCCTGCGCCTCCAGCGCCCAGGCAAACAGCGCCGGACCCGCCCCCGAAATCGAGCACCCGAGGGCCCCCGCGGCCATCGCCGCCGCGCGTACCGCGGCGAAGCCTGGAATCAACGCCTGGCGCTGCGGCTCGATCACCACGTCCTGAAACGACGCGCGGATCATGTCCAGATCGTCGGTGTAGCAACCGGAGATGAAGCCGGCCAGGTTGGCCGTCTGCCAGACGAAATCCGACAGCGTCACGTCGCGCTTGAGGATGGCCCGGGCCTGGCGCGTGGCGAGAAATCTGTGCGGGTGCACGATGACCGCCCGCACCCCTTGCGGAACCGGAATGCGCTTGACCCGCGGCTGATCGATACCGACGGTCAGCACCAGCCCGCCGAACAGCGATGGCGAGATGTTATCCACGTGCAGCGAGCCGCTCGCCACCGCCTCGCCCTGCATGGCGAACGTCAGCAGCCGCAGCCGATCGCAGGGCTCCCCGAGCAGCGCGTTCGCCGCGACCACGGCCCCGACCGCCGAGGCCGCCGAGCCGCCGAGCCCCGAGCCGAGCGGGATGCCCTTCTCGATGCGCATATCGAGCCCGAAGTCCGGCCGCAACGCCTCATACAGCGCAAGCAGCGCCCGTCCGGCCGTATTTTCGGCCGGATCGGTGGGCAGCTCGCCGGCGATGCCGCTCACCTCCGAGATGCTGACGCCCGGACGCTCGGATCGGCTGACGGTCACCGTGTCGCCCAGCGCCTCGACCGCGAAACCCAGGATGTCGAATCCGATGGCGACGTTGCCCACCGAGGCCGGCGCGAACGCCCTCACCCATTGCGGCGAACTCACAGCCGCGCTCCGAGGTAGGCCGACAGGCGCAGCAGATCGGCGAACACGCCGCCGGCGGTCACCTCCGGTCCGGCGCCCGGTCCCTGTATGATCAGCGGGTTGTCGCAGTAGCGGCGCGTGGCGAAGCGCACCACGTTGTCCGTGAGCGCGATGTTCGCGAACGGGTGGCTGGCGTCCAGCTCCGCCAGGCCGACCGTCGCCCGACCGTCGGCGGGCAGGCGCCCGAGGTAGCGCAACACCTTGCCCCGCCCCCTCGCCTGCTCGAATCGCTCGCGCATCGCGGCATCCGAGTGCGCGAGCCGCGCCATGAACTCCTCGATCGACCCGCTCTCCAGGCCCGCGGGCACCAGGCTCTCGATGCGCACGTCGGCGAGCTCGAGTCCGAGGCCCAATTCGCGTCCGAGGATGATCAGCTTGCGCGCCACGTCGATTCCCGACAGATCGTCGCGCGGATCCGGCTCGGTGAAGCCGCGCTGGCGCGCATCGCGCACGATGTCCGAGAAAGCGGTGCTGCCATCGTAGATGTTGAACAGATACGCGAGCGTGCCGGAGAAGATCCCTTCGATCTGCGTGACCTCATCGCCGGTCTCGCGCAGATCGCGCAGCGTGTGCACCACCGGGAGACCGGCTCCGACGGTCGCCTCATAGAGGAAATGCGCCCCGCCGGCGCGCCGCGCCGCCTGCAGCGCGCGGTAATAGGACAACTCGGCGCTGTTGGCCTTCTTGTTGGGTGTGATCACGTGGATGCCGGCGCGCAGCCAGTCCGCGTAACGCGCGGCGACCTCGCCGCTCGCGGTACAGTCGATGATCACGCTGTGCGGCAGGTAGTCGACGTGCACGTGCTCTATGAAGCGCGCGAGATCGCCGTGCTGCTCGCTGTCCTGGTATTGCTCGCGCCAGTTGGACAAGGTGAGGCCCGTCTCGGCGAGCACCATGCGGTGCGAGCCGAGTATGCCGCGCACGCGCAGATCGAGATTGAACTGCTCGCGCAGGCGTGCGCTCTGGGAGGCGATCTGATCGAGCAACACGCGACCCACGGTGCCCGGCCCGATGATCCCGACCGAGAGCGTATGCGGCGAGAGGTACAGCCCGGCATGCGCCGCCCGCAGGGCGCGTGTCGTCGAGCGGCCGTCGATGACCACCGAGATATTGCGCTCCGAGGCGCCTTGGGCGATGGCGCGCACGTTGACGCCGGCGGCGCCGAGCGCGTTGAACACCTTGGCGGCCACCCCGGGGGTACCGGCCATCCCGTCGCCCACCACCGCGAGGATGGCCAGGTCGGGATCGATTTCGACACTCTGGATGTGACCCTCGAGCAACTCGCGCTCGAATGCGCGGCGGATCACCATCGCCGCCTTTTCGCCCTCGCGCTGCGGGATGGCGCAGCAGATCGAATGCTCGGAGCTGCCCTGGGAGATCAGGATCACCGAAATGCCTTCCTCGCGCAGCGCCCCGAACAGCCGGTGCGCCGTGCCGGGGACCCCGATCATGCCGGCACCCTCGAGATTCACCAGCGCGACCTGCTCGATACTGGTGATGCCCTTGACCGGCAGGCGCGACTCCGGACGGGCGCAGATCAGCGTGCCCGGCTTGTCGGGCGCGAAGGTGTTGCGGATCCAAATGGGGATACCGTCGCCCACCGCCGGCGCCATGGTCTGCGGATGCAGCACTTTTGCCCCGAAGTAGGCGAGTTCCATCGCCTCGCTGTAGGAGAGCGAATCGATCACCGTGGCATCGGGCACGCGGCGCGGATCCGCCGACAACACGCCATCCACGTCGGTCCAGATGTAGATCTGCGCCGCCTGCAGCAGCGCCCCGAAGATCGACGCGGAAAAATCGCTGCCGTTGCGCCCGAGGGTGGTCTGCACACCGCGCCGGTCGGCGGCGATGAACCCGGTGATGATCAGCATGCCCTTGAAGTCCGCATCCACCAGGGCCGCGAGGTGCTCGCGCGAGGCGTCCCACTGCACCGCCGGTCCGAGCGGACCCCACTCGACCACCACCACGCGCCGCGCGTCGATCCACTGCAGCGGACCGCGCCGCGTGGCACGCGCCTCCAGGTAGCGGTGAAAGAGCTTCGTCGACCAGATTTCCCCGTACCCGGCGATCAAGTCGCGCACGTTCGGCGCGGCGGCTCGCGTGAGCTTGACGGTCTGCAGGATGCCCTCCAGATCGCGGCAATCGCGATCGAGGCCGGCGCCGTACAGCCGCACCGCGTCGGCCGGCAGCAGCGCCTTGGCGATCGTGATGTGCCGCTCCCGCAGCGCCCCGATCTGGCCGCGATAGCGCTCGTCCTGCGCCTCGGCGAGACTGATCAGCTCGAACAGCGCATCGGTGACGCCCTTGCAGGCCGAGAGCACGACGCCGAGCCGTTCGGCCCCCGAGGCATCGAGGATGTTCGCGACGCGCTCGAAGCAAGCCGCATCGGCGACGCTCGATCCGCCGAACTTGTGCACGATCCAGGGCGCGGAATTCGACATGGGATGGCAGACCACCTGAAGGGAGAGCCGTGCGACTCTACTTATGCGCACTTGAGCGCGCAATGGATCATCGGAAAGACCGCGCAATCGCGCGGCCCGGCCTGCCGGATTCTGGGTGGGAATGGTTAAAATAGACGCAAGATGAACGAGAGCGAGATCATCCGGGCTCAGCTGGCCACCGAGCGGGTCCATGCGGCGCAGGTCGCCAACGCCTGTGCGAGCGTCTATGGCGCCGCGGATGCCGGCGAGGCGCATGCCCCCTTCCGCGACGCCAGCGTCGAGTACCTCGTGTGGGTGCTCAGCCGCTTCGAGCAGCGCGACCAGCTGCTTGCCGAGCTGATCGAGCACAGCGCGCCGGACTCCGCTCACTCGGCCGAGCAGACCGACCTGCCCGCCGAACTCGCCACGCTCTCCGCCCGCGCCGGCACCAGCCGCCAAGCCCTCACCCGCCTCGAGGCCGCGCTCGCCGCGGCGTCGCCGCAGATGGCCCGCGCAGCCTGGCAGGCATTCGCGCAATTCTTCAATGCCGTCTGGTGCCCGCGACGCGCAGCCATCGAGAGCCAATTTGCGAGGCTGCCGCGCATCGCCGGCTGGCGCGCCGTGTGCGCCGTCGACGCCGATTCGATTCTCGAAGAGCGCGCCCGCTACGCGCGAGTCGCGGCGCAGCTGCCCCCCGGGATCACCCTCGTCGGCGCGACTCAACCCCGAGCGCCCTGAGCGCCATCAGCACCGACCCGATCCCTGCCCCGCGCCGGGATGTGGAAAGTGATCGGATTCGTCCTCGCCGTCACGTGGCACTAGGCACGCGAAGTCCTTCTCCAGCACCAGCAGGAGCGTCCCGCCCGGCACGTCTCGCGCCACACTCACCGTCACTTGATCCGTCCCACACCAGCGCTCGGCGTGTGCCGCGGGCAAGGTAAATTCAATGAGATTATCTTTGTAACTAACTGATATGTCTTGTGTTTCATTGTCCATCCGCAGACGGTACACGAGCGTCGTTCCGCCCGGAAATTCCGTCCGCGACTCGACCTTCCCGCGCTCGGCCAGCGCCCGGATCTCCCCCTGAGTCAATCGCAGACGCAGGGCATTACCTTTGATTCTCAGCTTCATGCACTCGCTCCCGGCGCGATACCCGCCCGTGAAAGAATACGCAGCGCCAGCAACCGATGGGGCTGGTCGATCATCCGGCCGTCCAGCGCCGCCACACCACCCGTCCCCGCCGCCACGAAGGCGGCGAGCACCCGCCGCGCCCACTCGATTTCCTCCGCGGCGGGGTCGAAGGCGGCGTGGATCAGCGCAACCTGGTCGGGATGGATTGCCAGCTTGCCCGTGAATCCGTCGGCGCGCGCCTGCTCCGCCTCGCGCCGCAGGCCCTCTCCGTCGCGAAATTCGCCGAACACCCCGTCGAGGGCCTGAACGCCCAGCGCCGCGGCGGCGAGCAGACACGTGGTGCGCGCCTGTTCAAATACCGGGCGCAGCGAGCCATCGGGACCGCGCTGGGCGCGCACGCCGATCGCCGCCGACAGATCCTCCATGCCCCAGGTCAATCCCGCCAGTCGCCGCGCGGAGGCGCGGTGCGTGGCGGCCGCTTGCGGGTACTGACCGAGCGCCAACAGACCGGCCGGTGTCTCGGTGCCGATCACGATCAACCGCGTCGAACCGATCGCGAGCCCGTGGCCACCCTCGATTGCCTCGAGCGTGAGCGCAATACGCTCGATATCCGCATAGTTGTCGACTTTCGGCAGCACCAGGCCCGCCGGCCGCCCGGGCAGAACCGCCGTGACATCCTCGTAGAGCCGGCCGCTCGAGAGCGCGTTGACGCGCACCCATAGCTCGCTTGTCGCGCGCTCGACCTGCGCCTGAAGGAACTCCAGCACTTGAGCGCGCGCGACCGGGAGCCGCCGCGGGTCGACCGAGTCCTCCAGATCCAAGATCAGCGCATCGGCTCCGCTGCTCAGACCCCGGGCCAATTTTCGCTCGCTGTCGCCCGGCACGAACAGCAGCGAGCGCAGCACCGGCGTGGCGCTCATTGCGGCCGCTTCAACATCAGCGCCACGCGGCGGCAGGAGGCGACCTCCTCGTCGCGCTGGTTGTAGGCGCGATGGTCGAATATCACGATGCCCGAATCGTCCCGCGAACGGCTCTCGCGCACCGAGTGCACGGTGCTCACCGCCCGCAGCGTGTCGCCCACGCGCACCGGGTGCGGGAACTTCACCTCATCCCAGCCGAGGTTGCCGATGGTGGTGCCGAGGGTGGTGTCGTAGACCGACAGTCCCACCAGCAGGCCCAGGGTGAACACGCTATTGACGATGCGCTCGCCGAAGGGCGTATCCCGGCAATACTCCGCATCGAGATGGATGGCCGCCGGATTCATGGTCAGGGCGCAGAACAGCAGGTTGTCCGTCTCGGTCACCGTGCGGCGGACCTGGTGCTCGAAGCGCTGTCCCACGGTGAACTCCTCGAAATACAGTCCCATCGTTGCCCCTTTGCGGCCACCTCGGTGACGGCGCCATTATCGCACCACCGGCCGGCGGCTCATAACCGGCCGGGGCGAGTCCCAAACCACACGGTATTTAGCCCGCCGCGGCGCCACGTCTATAGTGCGGCCGCATGTACCGCTACGATGCACTCGATCAGGCGTTCGTCGAGCAGCGGGTTGCGGAATTCCGCGACCAGACGCACCGCTTCCTCTGCGGATCGCTCTCCGAAGACGAATTCAAGGCGTTGCGCCTGCGCAATGGCCTGTACATCCAGCGCCACGCGCCGATGCTGCGCATCGCCATACCGTACGGGCTGCTCAGCAGCCGCCAGCTCCGTGCGCTCGCCTCGATCACCCGCCGCTACGATCGCGGCATCGGACACGTCACGACGCGGCAGAACCTGCAGCTGAACTGGCCGAAGCTGCCCGAGGTACCGGATATCCTCGCCGAGCTGGCGCAAGTGCAGATGCACGCCATTCAGACGAGCGGCAACTGCGTGCGCAACGTGACCACCGACCATCTCGCCGGCATCGCCCCGGATGAAATCGAGGACCCCCGCCCGTTCTGCGAGCTGATCCGCCAGTGGGCGACGTTGAACCCGGAGTTCACCTACCTGCCGCGCAAGTTCAAGATCGCCGTCAGCGGCTCCAGCGAGGACCGCGCCCTGATCCAGGCGCACGACATCGGTCTGCGCATTCGCCGCGACGCCGGCGCGCCGCTCGGCTTCGAGGTCTGGGTCGGCGGGGGCCTTGGCCGCCAGCCCATCCTGGCCCAGCGCGTGCGCGAATTCCTGCCGGTCGAGGAGCTGTTCGCCTATCTGGAAGCGGTGCTGCGCGTCTACAACCGCCTCGGCCGGCGCGACAACATCCACAAGGCGCGCATCAAGATCCTGGTCAAGACGCTCGGTGTCGAGCGAATACGCGAGATGATCGAGCAGGAATGGCGCAGCGGGCGCGAGCGCTCGCCGCATCTGACGCTCGCGCAGCTCGAGCGCATGCGCGCGCATTTCGCGCCCCCGCCTTATCAGACACGGTCCGACATGGACCCGACCCGCGGCCGCGAGGCGCCATTTCTGTCCTGGTATCGCTACAACACGCGCGCGCACCGTGTCAGCGGCTACCGCGCGGTGTTCGTGAGCCTCAAGGCCCATGGGCGCAATCCCGGCGACATGACAGCGGGCCAGATGGAGGCGGTGGCGGATCTGGCCGACGAGCTGAGCTTCGCCGAGGTGCGGACCACGCACGATCAGAACCTGGTGCTCGCGGATGTGCCGCAGACCGAGCTGTACCGGCTGTGGACGCGGCTGCGCGAGCTGGAACTCGCCACGGCCAACATCGGCACACTCACCGACATGATCGCCTGCCCGGGACTGGATTTCTGCGCGCTCGCGAATGCCGGAACGCTGGGCGTCGCGCGGGCCATCCAGGCGCGTTTCGACGACCTGGACTACCTCTACGACCTCGGCCCGATCGAGCTGAAGATGTCCGGCTGCATGAATGCCTGCGGTCATCATCACATCGGCCACATCGGCATCCTCGGCGTCGATAAGCACGGCGAGGAGTGGTACCAGATCACCCTGGGCGGCTCGGGCAGCGGCCGCGCCGGTCTCGGCGAAGTCATCGGGCCATCGGTTCCGCAGGCGCAGGTCGCCGCCACCCTCGAGTGCATCGTCGAGGTCTACCGCGACGAGCGCGCCGACGGCGAATATTTCATCGACACGGTGCGGCGCATCGGCATCGAGCCCTTCAAGGAACGCGTCTATGCGGCGGATCTTGCGGCAGCGTGAGTGGATCCTCGATCCCTGGCGCTACCCCGGCGAGCCGGCGAGCGAGACGGATGGCCTCATCGTGCCGCTGGCCGAGCTGCACGCCCCACCCGAGCACGGGTTGCGGCGCCGCGCAGCGCTCGGCGTGCGGCTCGCCCCCGCGGACGATCCCGAGCAGCTGCGCGCCGACCTGCCGCGACTGCGCCTCGTCGCGCTCGAATTCCCCAACTTCAGCGACGGCCGCGGCTTCACACAGGCCACGGTTGTGCGCCGGCTCGGCTTTGCCGGCGAGGTGCGTGCCGTGGGCGCGGGCGTCAAGCGCGACCTGCTCTTCCTCATGGCCCGCTGCGGCTGCGATGCCTTCGAGCTGGCCGAGGGCGAAGACCCGCAGAGCGCTCTGCAAGCCCTCGCGCGCTACAGCGTCGCGTACCAGAAGGCCGCGCCGCTGCCGGCTGTCGAGCGCGTGCGCTTCGGCGCGTGAGTCCCCTCGGGCTCAGTCGCGTCCACAGTCCTTGTTGAGCGCGGCCCAATGCGCAGCGCGGCCGGCGGTGAGCGCCCCGGCGCGCAGCCGCCAGCGCCAGTTGCGCGAGCCGTGGGTGCCGGGCGTGTTGAGGCGCGCCTCGGAGCCCAGACCGAGCAGGTCCTGCAGCGGAATCACCGCCAGGGGCGCCGCCGAGGCGAGCACCACGCGTGCGATCGATTCCGGAACCGAATCCGGCGGCAGTCCCAGCGTCTGATCGACATAGCGCCGCGTGCCGCCATCGAGGCTCTCGTACCAGCCGAGGGTGGTGTCGTTGTCGTGCGTGCCGGTGTAGGCGATGCAGTCGGCGGTGTAGTGCTGCGGCAGATGCGGGTTGTCGGGCGAGCCGTCGAAGGCGAATTGCAACACGCGCATCCCGGGCAGCGCGAACGCCTTGCGCAGCGCCGTCACGTCCTCGGTGATCACTCCGAGGTCCTCGGCCGCGATCGGCAAGGCGCCCCACTCCTGCCGCAGGCGCTCGAGCACCTCACGTCCCGGTGTGGGGCACCAGCGGCCGCCGCGCGCATCGGGCGCCCCGGCCGTTACCGCCCAGTGCGCGGCGAACGCGCGAAAGTGATCCACCCGCAGCAAGTCGACACGCTCGAGCTGAGCGCGCACCCGCGCCCGCCAGAACGCAAACCCGTCACGCTGCATCGCCGGCCAGTCATACAGTGGATTGCCCCACACCTGGCCGCCCTCGGAGAAGTAATCCGGCGGCACGCCCGCCACGGCAGCCGGCCGTCCCTCGGGGGTCAGCTGGAACTGCTCGCGGTCCGTCCAGGTCTCCGCCGACATCGGGCCGATGTAGAACGGCAGGTCGCCGAATAGCCGCACGCCGTGGGCATGCGCGTACTCCTGCAGCCTGCGCCATTGAACGAAGAAGGCGAACTGCTCGGTATAAACTTGCTCGATCCGCGTGGCGCGCTCGTGCCGCAGCCGCCGCAGGGCCGCCGGCTCACGCTCGCGCAGGGCCTCCGGCCAGCTCCACCAGGGCGCGCCGGAGAACGCTTCGCTCGCCGCCTCGAACATCGCGTAGTCCTCGAGCCAGTGCCCCGTCGCCGCGAGGAATTCGGCCCGATCGGCCGCATCGCCCGGCGGCTCGGCCGGATCGAGCAGCGCGGGAGCGCCGGCAAAATCCGAGCGCGCAAAGTACGGCGAGCGGTCCGTGCCGGTCGGCCCGACCGGCAGGAACTGCCAGACGGTGAACCCCGCCGCGGCCAGCCAGTCGACGAAGGCTCGACCGCCGCGTCCGAGCGGCCAGTGCAGCGAGCTCAGGTGCGCCAGCACCCCGGCGCGGCGCCGATCGAGCACGGGCAGACGTTTAGCGCTCAGGGTATTCTCCGCACTGTGCCGCTCAGCGCTGCGGCAGCGGCACGTCCGCGAACAACGCCGCGGTCTCGGCCGGACTGCCTGCCCGATGGGCCCGCTCGACCAGCCGCCGCTCCAGATGCGGGGCGAGCAGTTGCGCAAACTCATACATATATCGGCGCAGCAGCGCCCCGCGGCGGAACCCGATCCAGGTCGTGTGCGCGGGCAGCAGGTGCGAGGCATCGAGCACCGCAAGGTCATCGGACCCCTCGGCGACCGCCATCGGCGCCACGATACCGACCCCGAGGCCGAGTCGCACGTAAGTGACGATCACATCGGCATCCTGCGCGGTGATCGCGACATTGGGGGTATAGCCCGCCGTGGAGAACGCCTCGTGCAGCGAGGACGGTCCGCTGAAACTGAACGTGTAGGTGATAAGCGGGTGCGCCGCGAGCGCCCGGTAGGTCAGCCGCTCCAGACGCGCCAGCGCGTGCGTGCGCGGCACGATCACCACCCGGCTCCAACGGTAACAGGGCAGCAGCGTCATCGCGGCGAAGCGCTGCTCCGAGCCGGTTGCGATGGCGCAATCGATGCGGTCCTGCGCCACCATCTCGGCGATCTGCTCCGAGGTGCCCTGGTGCAGATTCAAGCGCACGTTCGGGTAGCGCGCCCGAAACGCCTGAATCACCGCCGGGAGCACATAGCGCGCCTGAGTGTGCGTCGTGCCGATCGACAAACTCCCCCGCCCCTCGTCGCGCAGCTCCGCCGACAGCGCGCGGATGCTCTGCACTTGCTGCAGCACGTCCAGCGCCCGCTCGATCACCTCCTGACCGGCCGGTGTGATGCGGGTGAGCGTGCGCCCCTCGCGCAGAAAGATCTGAAACCCCAGCTCATCCTCCAGCAGCTTGATCTGCTTGCTCACCCCGGGCTGAGACGTGTGCAGCTTCTGGGCCGCGGCCGTGATGTTCAGGCCGCTCTGGGCGATCGCGGCCAGATAGCGCAGTTGGTGCAGTTTCATGGCGGGCAAGCGTAGCGCAATGGCCCGGGAGCATCCATAACCGCTCCATAGTGCCTCAGAAGCAATCATTCGTTCTGTGCCACGCCCCCCCTGGCTATAGTCCCGCGCATCATGGCTGAGCTGTTGAACCCGATCGAGCACAAGGCACAAACCGTGCGTGAGCGGCTCGCCGCCGCATTGCGGGCACACCCGAGGCTGGTGTACGCCAACAGCCTGGGCGCCGAGGCCATGGTGCTCACCGACATCATCTGGACGCACTTGCCCGAAATCGACATGTTCAGCATCGACACGGGGCGTCTCCATCAGGAAACCTACGACCTCGCGGAGAAGCTCCAGTGGCGATACCGGCGCACCCTGCGGATGGTCCACCCCGATGCCGCGGCGCTCGAGCGGCTCACCGCCGCCCAGGGGGTCAACGGCTTCTACCACAGCCTGGACGCCCGCCTCGAGTGCTGCCGCGTGCGCAAGGTCGAGCCTTTCGGCCGCGCCATTGCCGGCTACGAAGCCTGGGTGACCGGCGTGCGCCACGAGCAGTCGAGGACGCGCTCGCGTGCCCAGCCGGTCGAATGGGACGGCGAGCACGGCTTGTACAAGGTGAGCCCGCTGCTCGAGTGGACCGAGGCCGAAGTGTGGCAGTACATCCGCGCCCGCAAGCTCCCGTACAACGTGCTGCATGATCGGCAGTTTCCCAGCATCGGCTGCTCGCCATGCACGCGCGCCATCCAGCCTGGGGAGAGCCGGCGCGCCGGCCGCTGGTGGTGGGAGCAACCCGAGTCCCGTGAATGTGGCCTACACCCCAGCGTTCGCCCGGCGGCGGCCCAGGCCTGAGCGCCGCGGCAAGCGGCTTGGACCATCTGCCCATCTTCCTGCAGCTGCGCGCCACGCCGGTCGCGGTGGTCGGCGGGG
>JAJZZR010000483.1 GCA_021797465.1 Pseudomonadota bacterium
TGCCGTTCGCAAACTTGTTTCGTGCGCGCAAGCGCTTCAATCACCCCCAGCCCCCCAAAGGAGGCACCAAAATGAAGAACACAGAATCTCCGCTCTATGTTACGCGCGAGGAACTCGACGCCCTTACCAGGGTGATCGGTATCGCGCTTGCCGGAGTGGAACTGGCCCGCGCCCGCAGCGGCTTTGCCGATGGCACCGTCGCCGCTCAACTCGAAATGGTCGCGCGCGTGGAGTTGCCCGCGCCGGAGCGTACCGCGCTCAAGGTGCTGAGCCGAGCGTTCGACTCGACGATCACCAAACACAATTTGGCGGAAAATCAGCGCGCGCATGAACGCGGCAACGCCTATCACCGTATCCATTCTTGAGGACTACCCAAAATGAACAATTCAGAGATTTTACAGGCCATGCGCCGTGCGGAAGCCCGCAAGCAAAGAATTATGCAGCGCCTCGGGCGCCATTTGCCGTTCGCCTTCGATGGCGACGAACTGGCCGCGATGTCGGCAAAGCAGCTCGCCCGCAAGGCACTGGAGAAACTCGGCGTCAAGTGCGACACCGATGACCCGGTGCGCGCGTTGTTTTTGTTCCTTGACGGCCGCGAGGCCGGCGACCGCCTGCGCGCACAGGGCATGGACGCCGCACCGCGCGGCGAGTCATTCATCGACGGCTATTTGGACTCGTAGTTCGGTCGTCTACCCACCCTGTGGGCGCGCGTAAGTCGTGAGTGGCGCGTTTTCAAATAACCGCGACCGCCCGCAGGGAAGCCGCAGCCGCGCGAGCGGCGCTCCTTCAGCACCCGTGGCGGGCCGCCTCGCTGGGGCGAGAGCCAGAGCCGGCGCGTCTGCCATGGCGGCGGCCGGCACCTTTTCAAAAGGATGGCCCCACATGTTCGCGATTGATGACGGCGCCGACCTTGAGCACGCGCTCGCGCAGGCGGTTGCGGCCTGTGAGCAGGCGCATGTTTTAATCGCGACCACGCATTTTCATCTCGAAAGCGCCCTCACTGCGATACGCGACGGGCGCCCCGAGGATGCGCTCGGTTACCTCGCGGCGGTAGCCGAGTGTCAGAAGCACTGCCAGGTGACACAATGAGCAAGAACATTATCGACAGTCTGTTCCTAGAGTTAGGGATAGACACCACAAAGTTCTCCGCCGACCAGAAGAAGGCGCTCGATCAGATTGCGGAGTTTGAGAAGCACACTAAGAAGTCAGCCAAAGGTTCGAGGTCTGCGATAAAGACAGTTGGACAGGCGTTCCATGACATCGCTAGCGATAGCGCTATTGGTGCCAGTGCGCGCAAGCTAGATAACTTTTCCGCGAAGCTGCGGGGCCTTGGTGCGAGCGCGCAGGTGGCCGGTGGCGCTGGTGAACCGCTCGGCGCTATTGCCAGCGGGCTTGGGGCGCTGCTGAACCCGGCGACGCTGATTATCGCAGCGTTGGGAATAGCCGGTAAAGCCGCCTGGGACTTCAACGAGAAGATGACGGCCACGAACGCCACCATATACCGTCAGTCGATGCTGGCCGGTATGCACGCGAAGAACATGTGGGCGTGGGGCGAAGCGGCTAAGACAGTCGGCGGCAGCGCGATCGGGACACGCGAAGGTATCGCCGGGCTCCAGACCGCCATTATGGGCGGCATGATCGGTGCCGGTATGCCAACGGCGCAACTCACCGGGCTGGCGCGCCTTGGCGTAAAGTGGAACGCGAAGACTGGTGTCGATATCAAGAGCCTGTTTGAGCGCGTGCACGCCATCGGCAAGAAGGAAGGCTGGGCGCGTACTTGGGCTCTCGTATCAAGTTATGGGCTCATGAACGAGTCTGAGTTCAACCTGGCGATGAGCAAGGGCGGCGGCGCTGCTGCGTACGAGTACGCCAAAACACACGAGCCGCCGAACTTCAACGCGGTGCTGAAAAATTCTCTTGAGAGCCAAGCGCTTCTCGGTAAGAAAGACATCATGGAGGCGTCCATAGCAGAGCGCGCCTATGGAGGAATTCAGAACCCGATGCAGACGCTTGTCGGGCTGGTGACTGACCTGCTTGCCGTTACTAACACGTTGCTCGGGTGGACAATTAAGATCGCGCAGGATGTCGCAGGTATCTTCGATGCGATCCCCGACTGGCTACACAAACACCTCGGGCCGAGCGCGCCAGCGCCGCGTATCGGTGGTGTAAAAGTCAACGGACCGCTGCCCGCAGACTTTGACGCTCGTCAAGCGCTGGCCATGCGCGTGCTTATGCGGCGCGGCATGTCGCGGAGTGCGGCGGCGTCCATCGTGGGAAACCTTGCGCAAGAGTCGAGCATGGACCCCACGATAACCAGCGACAACGGCGCGCATATTGGCCTGGGGCAATGGGACAAGGCGCGGCAGGCCGCGTTTGCCAAGCGCTTCGGGTACAGCATTGGCGCGGCCAATGTGCCGGAACGTAAGCAGTTCCTCGATGAGCTGCTGTTCGCACAAATGGAGCTGCACACATCGCAACGCGCAGCGCTGGCGAAGATGCAGGCCGCGCACACGCTGCACGGAAAGACGCGAGCATTTGAAGAGTACGACGAGCGCCCTGGCCCGTTGGACCACTCATTCGGGCGTAGGTTGACATATGCGCGTGAAGCGTACGAAGCCGGTGAGCCTTATGCGCGCAAAGACGCAAAGTACCTGCATGACTACAGCAAGCGCCACGGTAGCTTGATCAAAGTCGAGCGCGCGCTTGAGTACGCCAAGGCGCACCCTGGCATGGTAGTGAACGCTTCGGCGCGTAGTCTCTTGGCCGCGCAGGCCGCGATTGAAAACGGCGCCGCCTACAGCCGCCGCCACGGCATTATCCAGCACATCATCACGAACCATACGGACATAGGTGACGTGCATGTACACACTCCGGCCACCGACCCGCGTGCGCACGCCGCTGCGGTGAGAAAAGAGCTGACGTCTACTCCGCTGCTGAATCCTGCCGCGCAGAACACCGTAACGCTCGCGACACGCGGAATGGCGAACTGATATGAACCGGCGCAAGGCGCTGGCCGCAGAGTGGAAGCGCCTTGAGGCCACGCTGCCCGTGGGCCGGCTGCTTACCAAGGCGGAGATGGACGAGCTGATTGCCCGATGGTCGGCAATCGTAGATCGGGTGTATTCACATGTCCCGGCTCCTCACCCCCCGGCAACCGGTCATCGCCTCCCGACACTTGTGGGCGTGGTGAGAGCTCGTCCGGGGGGTCACCTTCGCTAATCACAAGTGGGATACGGCGATGGGCGCTCATACTATTCGGCCCCGGTGAAATCGCCGCCAGATCGGATGGAGCAATGCTAAGATCCTCAGTCAGGCGACCAAAGAAGCTAAAGCAAAATGCGCGTATATCATGCGATTTACCGGCTGGATTTCTTGCGCAATTACGCGATGATGGATCATCCGGGGAGCGTCGCGAAACTCGTCGAGACAGGTGGTTCGCCGGACTTCTTTGACATGTATGGCGAGGATCGCAATGCGCGACGTCTCATGGCGAAGCGCTTACTCAAAGAGGAAAAACGCTTTCGTACAATTACAGTGGAACCTACGGCTATTGTCTGCGAATTTGAGCGAGCTGACGGTGTTGCGATTGATACCTTAACCGAGGATAGAGACTTTGTGCGCCTTTGCTCGATAGCTAACAGCGTATTGACTGAATTTAATATATTGAAGCTTGAGCGAGCGGGCCTACGGCTGTTTCTGTTGGGCAAAAACTGTGAGAGTGCGAAAGACGCCGTTCGCGCGTGCCGCGCCCTCTTGAAGCCAGCCGTCATAGGAGAAGCCGAAGAGATACTGGGGGCAATCACTGACGTCGGATTCGGTATAGACGGCGCCTCGGACGCGAACATCTCGTATCACCTTAAGTTCGGGCCATACATCGGATTGCAGGAAAGTGGAAAATATTTCGGTAGTATCAATGAGTTACTGTCGACCGACTTCACCGCCGATACTGTGATGGATCTCGATCTCTACGAAAATAAGTTCGCCTTCACCACATTCAAGGTTCTAGAATGGTGTATTCCGCATCTATCACTAGCGGGTAAGGTCGCCACAACGGTTGCGAAAGCCATCGTTCAGGAAGCCAAAAAGTGAGCGCAGCTACATTGCAAACGAATGAGCAGACGACGTCGCCCGCGTCGGCTCACGGTTCAGTACGTACTGTCGGAACCAAAGGCGCAATTCCTGCTGCAAAGGCATGGTCTACCGCACTGGCTAGTATTACGGATGTTAATCGCCGTGCCGCAGACTCTACCGAAGAGAGCGAGGTCCACTTTGAGCCGTTGAGTCCGCCATTTGTTGGAGCGCACAGCGAGGCGGGCGGAGACCATTCGGTTCGCGCCACCGTACTCAAAGTTCAGGATGACCTCGTAACGAGTGAGGTGACCTTGGGAAACCGCACTTGGGAGGTGGCGCTCCCACGTGTTCTGTTTAAATCTCCCGTTGAATATGGAACCCCGGTGCGCATTGGCATTAAGGATGTTGACGGATATAGAACGCCCGTTGTCGAGGTGCTCGCCACAGTGCCTACGCAAGACGACGAGATTGAGCGGTTGCGCGCAGAACTGTTGGCGTTATAACAACCTTGCTGCGGATTTGGGTGCTCAATGTCGGTCACGGGGACTCAATCGTTCTCGAGTACGCGAGTGATGCTGGCACCTTCTTTGGCGTAATCGACTCTAACCGCGATTCCTTCCGGGACGAACCAAAAGCGCTGGAGTTGCTTCGTAAACGGGGCGCCATACAGCTTAGCTTTGTACTCCTGACTCATCCGCACGCTGATCATTTCAGTGGATTATGTAGGATAATGGAAGAATTTCCGGTCCAGACCCTTCTCACATATCCCCTACACCGCGACAAGAAGCGACTTCAGAGTGTGGGCAACAAGTATCTCGATGCGGCATTGACATCCGGCAGCGCAACGATCAAACGGCATGCTGAAGAGTTTGTAAAGTTTGTCGTCGACGCGTCGAAAAAGGCCGAGGATGGCAGCATTGAGTGGATTGATATTGAGGGCCCAACAAATCGAGTTAGGCCACATGGCTTTGCGGGCGTCAATATCAGTGCGATGCTTCCGTTCAAAAAGGTAAAGGGGGAATACTACAACGCCCTCGACAGCAATCGCGCTGATGCACTGGAATCTCCGCTACAGAATAGTTTGAGTGTTGCGCTAGATATCGAGTACGGTGATTACCGGATCTCGCTCTGCGGAGACGCAACGCAGAGCGCGTGGTACGATCATCGAAGGGAGTTGCAGAAGGCAAATGAGCGGGTCTCCTTTACGGTGTCAAAACTGCCACACCACGGATCGGCAGCCGATTGTAGCAGCCAAGTGTTGGATTATTTGTTTGATGCGCCGAGTGCCCAGAAGGAACTGATCGGTTTGATCTCGGCGGAGGGTTCAAAATACCATCCGTCACCGGAGGTTTTGAAGGGGCTTAAGAAGCGTGGCATTAAGCCGTATTGTACAAATCTTTCTGTCGTTTGTGGCAACAACGTCCGAGAGTTGATTGCAGATGCGATAACCCCGCCCGAGTTGATTAAGCTGTTGAATAGAGCTGAGGTAGTCGCGCTAACCGGGAAGCGCCGACAAACACCATGTCAGGGGGATATTTGTGTCGAAATTCCGAAATTCGGCGCCGCTACAGTTGTGCGTGAGTTCAACAACGCGTGCGCGTTCAGGGGAGACCTTGATTTTTTGAGTTAGGCTTAAGCGAGGTGTTCTTTCTCGTGGCCCCCGGCCAGGGCCGGCGCGGAGGCACCCGCTCCCACCCGTGGACTGCCTGGGCTGTCGGCGCCGCCGTTTTGGCCGGCCCAGCGCCGCCGCAGGACGTTGCGGGGCTGCTGTTGCAAGCCCAGGGCATGCGCCGGGCCGTTGCAACCGTGTAGCATTGCGGTCTAAATTGGCGTGCGGCGGCCGTGGCGGGCCGTTCCTAAGCCATTGTTTCTAAAGCTTTACGTGCAGCTATAGTGCGCGTAAGTAGCGTCATAGTGCGCCGCTTAAACCTTGAAAACCGGCGCCGGGGCAACCCGGCCGTGGGTTCGAATCCCACCCTCTCCGCCAGCTCTGTCCGGGTTTGTCCGGTGTGCATGACAGGGCCTGACAAATCAATGAATTGGGCTATTGCCTGTCCCGCGATGTCCAGCCAAAATGCCATTCCCGGCCAAAAAGTACGCATGGGATACGCACGGCAATGGCATCGATTACGCACTACGGCGAGGGCTGGCGGGCGCACCTGTTCGTCGCCGGCCGGCGCGAATCCCGGCTCTTCAAGCTGCGCCGGGAAGCGGAACGGTGGGCGGCGAAGCGCGAGGCCGAGCTGCGCGGCGGGGGCACCGCGATCACCTTCGCCGAGGCCGCCGAGCGCTGGCTCGCGCAGCATCTGCCGGAGCTGAGCCATGCGAACAGCCAGCGCACGGTGGAGCAGTCGATCCGGGATTACGTGCTGCCGGTGATCGGCAGCCGGCGGCTCGACGAGCTACGACGGGGGGATCTCGTCGATGTGGTGCGCCGCGTGTCGGCGGCGGGGAAGGTCGAGACCGCGCACCGGCTCGGCCAGCGCATCCGCGCGATCCTCGACCATGCCGTCGACCACGGCGATATCGAATCGCATCCCGGCGCCGGACTCTCCCGGGTCCTGCCGGCGGTGGAAAAGACGCCGATGTCGGCCGTCACGCCGGCTGAGCTACCGGCGCTGCTAGCGGCGATCGAGACCTACCCGGAACCGGTGACCCGCCTGGGACTGCAGTTGCTCGCGCATACGTTTCTACGCACCTCAGAGCTGATCGGCGCGCAGTGGTCGGAGATCCGCGACCCCGAGACCTGGGTGATTCCGGAGGAGCGCATGAAGCGGCGCATTCCGCACGTGGTGCCGCTCTCCGGGCGGGTTCGCGCGATTCTCGAGGAGCTGCGCTCGATGACGGAAGAAGAAAGCCCCTGCATCCTGGCCTCGAGCCAGAATCCGCGCTGCTCGATCTCGAACAACACCCTGCTTTTTGCCCTGTACCGACTCGGGTACAAAGGCAGGATGACCGGGCACGGATTCCGTGCTGTCGCGAGCACCGTGCTCAACGAGAGCAAGCTATGGGGCCGGGATGCGATCGAGCGCCAGCTCGCGCACCGCGAGACAGACCAAGTGCGCGAAGCGTATCACCGCGCCGAGTATCTCGATGAGCGGCGCAAGATGATGGCGTGGTGGAGCGACTACCTGGACGAGAGCCGCTCCAAGACCCACGAGTAGGGAATTCGATTCGCCGCGACGAAGGGCGGTTGCATGCGGCGCACGGTGCGGCCCGAGCAGCCCAGCAGCTCACCGGCCTGCTCCAGCGTGACGGTGCTGGCCGTCGGTCGCTGCGCCAGTGCGCGCGCTACGGCGCGCTCGAGGAGCGCGGCGAGCTCGGACTCTGTGAGTGTCAAGGAGCGGTCCATGTCAGCGGCCCCCATCGCGGTCCAGCTCGGCTTCGGCCCGGTGCTTCTCGCGCAGGTCGCCCATCAGCGTGTATGCGCTGAGCAGGTCAGGGGTGCGTCCGTCCGCCTCGGCCGCATCCAACCCTCTTTCCCGCTCGGTAGCCTCGAGCGTGTCCCACCAGGCGCTCGCCATCGCTTCGTATAGGCCGCTCATGTCGTGCCCTCCACAGTGCCTCCCAGGGCGTCAATAGCGGCGCGGGCCGCCTCCGTGTCCGGGCCTGCCCACACCTTGCGATCGCGATCCCATTTCAGTCCGGCCGCCTTCAGCGGCTCGGTGTCCGCAGGTCTGCCGGGGAATCGTGCGAGGATGCTGCCCGGAGCCGGTGGGGCTGAGGGCTTCTGCGCCGCCGCCGCGATGACTGCTCGCACATCCGGCTCCTGATACTTGGCCGAGGTGAACACCGGCACGATCTGCTCGGGGGACAGTCCCCGACGCAGCAGACCGCGGATGTACTCCCGATCGGCGCTCGTCAGGACGCGACGGGCGGGTTCGATCTCTGCGAATTGGGCGGCCAGCAATTTCTCCGCATCCGATTGCTTCCGTTTCGTTGCCATTGCGGAATCTCCCTCGCCCGCACGGTGCGGGACTCTCCCCATTCCTCTGCGGGGTGGGCCCCTTGCAGGGCATGGCTCGCGACTTGTCGCCGGCGCCGAGGGGACTTGTCCCCCGGCACGCCACCGGGGCCGACAGGGCCCGGGGAGGGGAATAGGGATAAGCACGGCATGTCGGCAGACATGCGTAGTGCGCACTACGCATCCTGGCGGATGTGTCTGCGGCAAGGGGCAAGCCCCTGCACCCCAAGGAGATCCTTCATGGCGACAAGTCGCGGGTCATCAGTCCACTTCAAACCGCTGCACTCACCCATGCTCTGTGAGGCGCACAATCGTCGGGCGGTGAATCCCCAGTATCTTCTGCCCGAGAAGGACCGCGAGCCCAATCTCCTCGTCAGGGACGGCGATGTCGCGCAGGCGTACGCGCAGAAGATGGCGTTGGCCTCGGGGCGTGCGCGGGCCACCCCCAAATACAGCCCGCTGAAAGAAGGCATCGCGAACCTGGCCGACGAGGCCCCCGAGGTCCTGCACGCGAAGATGGCGCGCTGGTGCCAGGAGTACGAGGCCATCACCGGGGAGCGCGTGGTGGCATGCGTCATCCACCGGGACGAGGGGCACATCGCCAGTGACGGCACGGTGCATCGCAATGTGCATGCGCACGTCGTGGTGGATCGAACCGACAGACGGGGACGCGTGGTGAACGCGATCCCGGACGGCAAGGGCGGCACTCGGCGTACGACGATCACGGATCGCAAAGCGCAGGGTCGGCGGGTGCAGGATATGACCGCGCGCATCACGGGTCTTGTCCGGGGACAGGACGCGCGCGAATCGAAGCGGCGGCACATCGAGCATCACAGCTACCGCGCGCTCGCGTGCCAGGGTCGGTTACGGGATGTGGAGCGCGAGGACACGCTACGCCGTGAGCGCGACGCCTCCCATGCCGTCGCGGTGGATGCAATCCGCGACCGGGAGACGGCGAAGACGGCGCACGCGCAGGCGCTTGCCGTGCTGCGCGAGATGGGCGCGCAGTACGGGGTGACGATCGAGCGTGGCACCAAGGCCGAATACGCCGGGTTGCGCGAGGCGATGAAGGCGAGCGGCACGGCACAGCAGGCCGAGTATCAGCAGATCAAGGCGGCGTTCGATGCGCTCAACGCACGGCAGGAGCTCGAGCGGCGGCGCCGGAAGCGTCGGCCAGGGATCGAAGGCCACGCGAGCGATGATGACGGCCAGGAGCACGCGGCAAAGGCGCGGCTGACGCGTGAGCGCGACAAGGCGGCGCGGATGACAATCTGGAAGGATGGGACAGGCCGCGAGGTGCTGCACGTCACACGCTCGCGCGTCGAGGTGCTCGACCACACCCGGGACGTGGAGCGCGTCGCGCTACGCATTGCCGCCCGGAAGTTCGGCGACGCCGTGTCGATCACTGGCAGTGCCGAGTTCAGGGAACGCCTGGCACGGCTCGGGACCCGAGAGGGCATTCGGGTGGTCGATGCCGATCTCGCCAGGATCGTCGAGGACGAGCGTCAGCGCATGACGCAACCGAAGCGACCCCTGCGCCCAGATCCGACGGTGGCGCGTCTTGCGGCGTGGTGGAACCCCAAGACTCGGGGTGCACGGCTTGCGGCCCTCGACGTCGCGCAGGAGGCTGGGTACGCACGCACCCCGACTGGGGCGTGGCATGCCATGCGAGACGCGGTAGAACGTCAGCACGCCGGAATCAGTCCGGACCCGACCGAGCGCGAGTGGCCCGAGAGCGAGAAGAGCCAGACCCGCGTCCCGAACCCCGCACCCGAGCCGGACGACGAGCAGGATCTCGACGAGGGACGATAGCCGCCCCGTCGCGGGGTCGTCCATTATCCCGGAGGTGTATCAGCCAAGATTGCCGCTTCGGCATCGGTGCACCGCAACCATCGCTTGGCTGGGCGGGCATACTCGATATCCCACGCGGGGAGCGTCATCTCGCCATCGGCAAGTCGAACGTGCCATACACCGTGTGCCGTTTGGTGCGCTGAGCACATGGCACACCAATAGGTCTCATACAGGTGCACGCCCTGCGGGAACTCGGAAACCGCAATCCGACGGCCAAACCATTGTAGGTCGCCGGAGTCATCACGGATCCCTTCCGCCCAGACGGTCTTCGGACCGTCTGGGTGCGTAGCGCACAACAGTGCGCTCGATCCTTCACTCGAGGCATGCGCCAGCACCACGTAACCCTCCGGGAAGCGTGGCCAGTGGCGCCGCGCGGCGCTGATCGCATGCTGAACGAGCCGGGCGATGGCGCAGCTATCCACGGTCCCTTGCGCCGCCCCGTGAGGAACTGCTGCGGCCAGCGTGTCCAGCAGATGTCGCCGGTCAATACTGGGCCGGGGTCTCAATAGCCGCGCGGCGGTCCCGAGCGCCAAGTACAGCGTCGACCGGCCGTCAGATTTCAGGACCTCCGCAATCCTGCAAAGCGCGTCCTCCTCCCGGCTCGGTAACGACTGCTCTTCGAGCAGTGCATCGTAAAGCCACCCGGTCTCAGGTAATGTGCTGTGGGCACGGGAAACGCCGAGCAGGTACGTCACGCGGTGGCGCTGCTGGGACCGGAAGTACTCGAGCAGTACGCTGTGCACGCACTCCCGTGTACGTTCCTCCAATCCCGCGGCCTGGAACAGTGACAGGGCGTAGTGCTTCCAGGTCTGCGCGTACGTCTCCTTCGCCACGGTCCAGACTCGTTCTCCGCGATTTTCTAAATCGCGCAGATCTCCGTGTCCCTGATACTTTGCGAAGTAGAATGCCAATGACCCAATCAGCGGCGGGATCAGTTCCATCTCTTTGCCGAACCCTGGATCCAACCGGAGCACGTGCGCGTGCACCCAATTCGGCAATGCATGCGTGTTCCCGAAGTCGAGCAGTTCGCCCCGGATACTCACGTTGGATGAGAAGTAACCTCCCGAGAATAGGCGCTGCACCTGACCGAAGGCGATCTGCTTCACCATCGCCCGCACAAGTGCCTCAAGAGCCTCCATCGCCCCGTCCATGTCCGTTTCGTATTCCGCGTCCGACACCCAATGTGCTATAACATCGCGTGTGCGCTGCACATCAGCCGCTTGACTATTACGGAAGTCTCCCATCGGCCGTTTGAAGAGTGGCGCGCGCTCGGCATGTGCAGGTCTCACCACCGCGGGACGAATCAGAATGCCACGCCTGGCGTTCTGATCATACAGCTGATCGGGCTCTGGGCTCGAAAAGTGCAACCCCGTGTCCAAGATTGCGATCGTCGGAACCGCGCCGTGCGGGAACTCGGCCGACATGACCTCCGCATAGATCGCCTCGCGCAGGCACTCCTCCAGTGACAGGCAGCCGTGCGAGTGCCCGGGCTTGTCTCCCTGACCGACGAGCGGTGTCGGCCCGATGCCCTTGGCCTGAAAACAGCCGACGGTCGCGACACGTCCGCTGCCTCCATGTGGAGATCTCCCCTGCGTGCTGCCATAGCGATCCGCCCAGAGTGTCCGGGTATCCGCCGTGACGCCATCGTTACCGGATTGGACGCACCACGCGAACTCCTCCACGAGCCATTCGCTCACCTGTCGCAGTGTGCGTTCCTGGGCGAGATCGAATCCTCGCTCGAGAAACCACCGCCGATTAAGCCACGCGACCGAAGCCGAACGTACTCGATGCGCGGTGAAGGGCACCAGGAGTGATCGGCTCCAATGATCAAGGCGAGGGAGATCTCGCTCCAGCCGCGCTATCTCCCCAGCCGAGAAATACCTTGATAGGGCCGTCTCTTCCACGTGGTGATCTTCCGTACGCTGCCATCGTCACGCCGACGCACCGATCTCGCCTCTGTGGATTCTGCGAACAACGCTCGGGCCTCGCGAATCCATGTTCGTACCTCGCCAGCGTGCACCAGGAAATCCAGGATCCAGAGCCGCTCGCCCTCGTTCCACTCACTGATGTGCAAGAGCACATTCGGATCGTGGAGCAACCGCCGCTCGGTATCCTCGGCGAGCCATGCCCAGGTCATGTACCCACAGATCTCACCAGAGTCATCCCGAAAGAAATGGATCTGCTCGTGCCGAATCGCAGGTTCGATCCACATCGTCACGCACGCGATCGGATATTGGCAATACTCGTCCGACTTTGCCATTGCATCGACTGCGAGACCGAGCGCACTGTAAAAACTTGCGGTCATCCGCAAACCAAGTGTCTCCGCGCGATCTCAAGATGTCGACGCATTCTGAAGCCTCTCCCGCCATGACCTCAGCAGCAATGTGCATGCGTCGCACGGCATTGCGACACCGTCATTGCCCCGACGGCATCCGCGCTCCGTACTGGATTAACAATTTCCGAATTGCGACCATGTCTCGTGGGAGTGGCTGTACCGCAAACATCGCCGCACTTCCGGGGCCTAACGCGGAGTTGACGTCTGCCCCGTGGGTGAGCAACAAATAAACTGTCGAGACATTCCCCGCAGCCACCGCGTCGGCGAGCGGCGTGACCAACGTAGTACCAGTCGGCGCACCGGCCATGATTTGGTTTACA
>JAJZZR010000035.1:0-4555 GCA_021797465.1 Pseudomonadota bacterium
GCCGCCGCGGCGCGCGGATGCGGCGCGTCTCGGATCAGCGTGATGGTATAGAGCGCCTTGGGAGTGATCGACGGCGGGAGCGTCACCGACGGAATGCCGGCGGCGGCGGTCTCCGTCGAGTAGAAAAAGCCGGCATCGAGCTGTCCGGACTGCAACCGTCCCATCAGCGTTTCCTCGGGGAACACCTGGGCGGCATTCTCGGGTCCGCCGAGCACGCGCCGGAGCAGGCCCGGAACGTGGTAATAGGCCTCGGCCCGGCGCATCAGCTCGACCGTGAGGATCCCCTTGGGATCGAGCTTGGGATCCGTGCGGCCGATGCGCAGGCCCGGCGTCTGCAGCACGACATACCAGGGCCGTGAATGCCACAATGGCGCGAAGCGGCTGCGCGGGTTGTACCCGATGACGAGCGGAGACTGCGCGAAAGTGATGTACCAGCGCACCCAATCGCCGTGCTTCGCGCCCATCAACCGCGCGTTCACCCCCGGTGCGGCGCTGAGGAACACATCGGCGCGGCGCAGATGTCCGGCGATCTCGTTGGCCAGAAGCTTCGAGCCGCCGGCATAGCCGCGGAAATGATCGCCGCTCGCGTGATCGAACGCCGGTCCGACCGATCCTTGCATCAGGTTGATCAGCGAGCCGGCGTAGAGCACCGCCACGTTGCCGCTCGCGCGCGCCGGCGGCGCGCTCGAGCACACAGCGAGCAGGACGGCGGCCGTTACGAAGCGCAACCAGGATGGGCGCCGAGCGCGTTGGCCGGACAGGATTGATCGGGTCATGGGCGATGCGCTACGCAAACCGGTCGGTGGCGCTGACCAGCTCGTGCAGCGTGCCGCGCTCGAACGCCGAATGACCGGCGTCCGGCACGATCCGCAGCTGCGCCTCCGGCCAGGCGCGATGCAGGTCCCAGGCGCTGCGCATCGGGCAGACGACGTCATAACGCCCTTGCACGATGACGGCGGGGATGTGTCGGATGCGCTGCACGTCCGCGAGCAGCTGCCCATCCGTCTGGAAGAACCCCCGGTTGACGAAGAAATGACATTCGATGCGCGCAAAGGCCTCCGCATAGGCGCTCTTCTGGAACTTCGCGACGTAATCGGCCGCGGTGCGCAGATAGCTCGTGGCGCCCTCCCAGCTCGACCAAGCCTGTGCGGCACGGGCGCGCACCGCGGGGTCATCGCCGGTCAGCCGGGCGTAATAGGCGCGCATCATGTCAGTGCGCTCGTCGAGGGGAATCGGCTCGACGAACTGTTCCCAGAGGTCCGGGTAGATCGCCGCGGCGCCCCCGGGGTTCTGGTAGAACCACTCCAATTCCCAGCGGCGCAGCAGGAAAATACCGCGCAGGATCAGCTCGGTGACGCGCGCCGGGTAGGCCTCGGCGTAGGCGAGGGCCAGCGTCGAGCCCCATGAGCCGCCGAACACCAGCCAGCGGTGGATGCCGAGGTGCTGGCGCAGCCGCTCGATGTCCTCGACCAAGTCCCAAGTGGTGTTTTCCCGGAGTTCCGCGCGCGGGCGGCTCTTGCCGCAGCCGCGCTGATCGAGAAGCACGACCCGGTAGCGCCGGGGGTCGAAGAAGCGGCGCATCTTCGGATCGGTGCCGCCGCCCGGGCCGCCATGCAGGAACACGGCTGGTTTGCCTTCGGGATTGCCGCTCTCCTCGAAGTAGATCTCGTGCAGGTCCGAGACCCGCAGCCGGCCGGTGCGGTAGGGCTTGATCGGCGGGTAGAGCCGGCGCACCGGTCCCCTGGAGTGCGAGGCGCTCATCATGCGGGCAGCCTATCAGATCGGCGGCCGTACGGGGTGCGCCGGCTCCGCCCGCCGGGCCGCTCGCCGCGGTTATAATCATCGCTGCAACCCCGGCGGCACGCGCGCTTGAAACTCACCTCGGATTCGCTCGAGGGCCACCTCGCCCAGAAGTTACTACCGGCGTACCTGGTTTCCGGGGACGAGCCGTTGCTCGTGGCGGAGGCCGCCGACGCGGTGCGCGCGCGGGCGCGGGAGGTGGGATTCACGGAGCGGGACGTGCACTTCATCGAGCGGGCCGCCGACTGGGAGGATGTGCGCGCCGCGGCGGGGAACCTGTCGCTGTTCGGGGCGCGGCGGCTGCTCGAAGTGCGGCTTGCGAGTGCGCGCCCCGGGACAGGCGGCTCGGCCGTTCTCGTGTCGCTGCTCGAGCGCGCGGATCCCGACACGCTGCTGCTCATTTTGAGCCCGCGCCTCGACCGTGACGCGCAGTCGTCTCAGTGGGTCCGGGCGGCGGAAGCGCACGGCGCCTGGATCGCCGTGTGGCCCGTGGAGCCCGGTAAGCTCATCGCCTGGCTGCGCGCACGCAGCCGGCGCATCGGCGTGGATCTCGGTCCGGACGCGGTGCAACTGCTCGCCGAGCGCACCGAGGGCAACCTGCTAGCGGCCGATCAGGAACTGCGCAAGCTCGCGCTGCTCGATGGGCGGGATTCCGGTGACGGCGGCGCGGCACGCGCGGGGTTCGCCGACAGTGCGCGATTCGACGTCTTCCGGCTCTCCGAGGCCGTGCTCGCCGGCGAGCCGGCGCGCTCGCTGCGCGTGCTCGCGGGACTGCGGTCCGAAGGTACCGAGCCGACGCTCGTGCTGTGGGCCCTGACCAAGGCATTGCGGGATCTGGACGCCGTGGTGGCCCGGCCCGGCGCCGCCGGCGGCTGGCGGCGCTCCAGTGCGGCGCTCGACGCGGCCGTTCGCCGTTTCGGGCGCCTGTCCTTTCCGAGCCTGATGCTGCGCGCTGCGCGCGCCGACCGCATGATCAAGGGGCGTCTGCGCGGCGATCCCTGGGACGAGATGGCGTTGCTCGCGGCCGACCTGTGCGCGCGGCCGGCGTTCCCCGCACCGCAATCCATGTTCAAATAGCGCCCGAATCGCCGTGCCGCGCACGGCCGGATGCACGGACATCATGCAGCCCATCGGTGTTTTCGGCGGAACGTTCGACCCGGTTCACTACGGTCATCTGCGCACGGCGTTCGAGCTGTGGCAGCTGCTGCGTTTGGCGGAAGTGCGCTTTCTTCCCACGGGCAACCCCCCGCATCGCGATCAGCCGCTCGCCGGCGCCGAGCTGCGGCTGCGCATGGTGCGGGCCGCCGTCGCCGGCCAGCCGGCCTTCACGGTCGATGACCGGGAGATCCGCCGCAGCGGCGTGTCCTATTCGGTCGACACGCTCGCGGAGCTGCGCACCGAATTCCCCCGGCGCTCGCTGTGCCTGCTGCTCGGCATGGACGCGTTTCTCGGGCTGCCGCACTGGCACCGCTGGCGGGAACTGCTCGAGCTGGCGCACATCGTCGTGGCCCATCGTCCGGGTTGGAAGGCCCCGACCATGGGTCCGCTCGGCGAGGTGATGGTCGATCACGGCACCGGGTCGATCCGCGAACTGCACGAGCGGACCGCCGGACGGATCTACGTGCACGCGGTGACGCAGCTCGAGATTTCCTCCACCGAGCTGCGCCAGCTGATCATCTCGGGTCTCGATCCCCACTACCTGGTACCGGACGAAGTACGGCGCATTCTGCTCGACAGCGAGTGCTATTCTAGGGCTACATGACCACACGCTCCGCCGCCCGCCGCGGCACGTCCTCCCGCTCCCGCTCCAAGGGACCCACAGCGCTGCTTCGCGTCGTGAAAGCGGCGCTCGAAGACATGAAGGCCGTCAACGTCCAGGTGATCGACGTACGGGGCCTGACCGACGTGGCCGATACACTGATCATCGCCTCGGGCACCTCGGACCGGCACGTCCGCTCGATCGCCGAGCGGGTGATCGAGCAGGCCAAGGCGAGCCGCATGCACCCCCTGGGCACGGAGGGCGAGCGTGAGGGAGAGTGGGTCCTGGTCGATTTGCAGGATATCGTCGTGCACGTGATGTTGCCGCGGATCCGCGAGTTCTATGCGCTCGAGCGGCTGTGGGAGGCCTCCCCGGGGGAGCCCGGGGCGGTGCGCGCGCCTGCGCAAGCAGCCGAGCGCACTTGAGCGGCGGTCGAGCGGGGTGAGCGATGCGGGTGCGGCTGCTGGCGGTCGGCACTCGTGTGCCGCCCTGGGTGCGCCAGGGCTATGAAGACTACGCCCGCCGTCTCGGCCCAGGCCTGAAGCTGACACTCGTGGAGATCGAGCCCGGGCGGCGTGCCGCAGGAGGGGACGTGCGCGCCGCGATCGAGACCGAAGGACGCAGACTCCTGGCGGCCGTGCAGGAGGGCGACTTTCTGGTGGCCCTCGATGAACGAGGCACGGAAATGACGACGCCGGGATTTGCGGGCTGGCTGGCCGAGCGAATGCGCGACGGGCGGGACTTGGCGATCATGGTCGGCGGGCCGGACGGCTTCGCACCGCAAGTGCGCGCGAGGGCCGATCTTTTACTGTCGCTCTCGCGTCTGACCCTACCCCATGCCCTGGTTCGCGTCGTGCTGGCCGAGCAGCTCTACCGGGCGCTTAGCATCCACGCCCATCATCCGTATCATCGCGCGTGATGAGCCCGGAACTTCCCGCCCCTGTGCTTTGCCTCGCGTCCGCCTCGCCGCGGCGGCGTGATCTGCTCTGGCAGATC
>JAJZZR010000035.1:4565-12527 GCA_021797465.1 Pseudomonadota bacterium
CACAAGGCGGTGCCGGCCAATCTCGACGAGCGGACGCTGACCGGGGAGTCGCCGCACGATTACGTGGAGCGGCTGGCGCTCGAGAAGGCGATGGCCGTGCGCAATCGTGGTGAGCGGCTGCCGGTGTTGGCCGCCGACACCGCCGTGGTGCTCGAGGGCACGATTTACGGTAAACCGGCCGATCGGGCCGACGCGTTGGCGATGCTGGGCAAGCTCTCGGGCCGCGCCCATCAGGTCATTACGGCCGTGGCGCTCGCGACTGAGCGCAGCGTCGAGGTGCGCGTCAACACCACCTCGGTGCGCTTGCGGGAGCTGACTCTGGCGGAGCGGGAAGCCTATTGGCAGACCGGCGAGCCGCGCGGCAAGGCGGGTGGTTACGCCATCCAGGGGTTTGGCGCCGTGTTCGTCGAATCGCTCTCCGGAAGCTACCCGGCTGTGGTGGGCCTGCCGCTGGCCGAGACGGCCGAGCTGCTGCGTGCGGCGGGTCTCGCCTGCTGGCAGGGACGCGGAGCGTGATCGAGATCCTGGTCAACGTCGGGGCGCGCGAGACGCGCGCCGCGCTCGTCGAAGACGGAATCGTTCAAGAGATCTTCATCGAGCATGCCGACCGCCGCCGGCTGGTGAGCAATCTGTACAAGGGGCGCGTGACCCGCGTGCTGCCGGGCATGCAGGCGGCTTTCGTGGACATCGGTCTCGAGCGCACCGCCTTTCTGCATGTCGATGACATCGTCAGCCCGCCGCTCGAGGAGGCCGAAGTGGCGCCGGCCGCGGCCGCCGCGATCGACGTGCGTCGTCTGGTCAGCCCCGGCGACGAGCTGCTGGTGCAGGTGATCAAGGACCCGATCGGCAGCAAGGGTGCGCGCCTGAGCACGTTCATCACTTTGCCGGCGCGCTTCCTGGTGTACCTGCCCGCGGGTGAGGGTGTGGCCGTGTCGGCGAAGATCGATGACGAAGCCGAGCGCATCCGGCTGAAGTCGCTGGTGTCCGAGCTGCGGGCGGGCGAGGCCGCCGGCGGCTACATCCTGCGCACCGCCGCGCAAGGCGCCTCGGCCGAGGCGCTGCGCGAGGACATGGGCTACCTGGAGCGGCTCTGGCGGCACGTGCGCGGGCGCGTCGCCGAGGTGCCGCCCGGCTCAGTGGTACACGAGGATCTGTACCTGGCGCTGCGGCTGTTGCGCGATGAGCTGTCGCGGGGGGTCGGCGCGGTGCGGGTCGATTCGCCCGAGGCGCACCGCTGCATGAGCGCGTTCGCCGAGCAGTTCATGCCGGGGACCTCGACTCGCATCGAGTTGTACGGCGAGGCCCGGCCGATATTCGATCTGCACGGTGTCGAGGACGAGATCAACCGGGCGCTCGAGCGCAAGGTGATGCTCAAGTCCGGCGGGCACCTGGTGATCGATCAGACCGAGGCGATGACCACCATCGACGTGAATACCGGCGGCTACGTCGGTCACCGCAATCTGGAGGAAACCTGTTTCCGGACCAATCTCGAGGCGGCCGAAGTGATCGGCCGGCAGCTGCGCCTGAGGAATCTCGGCGGAATCATCATCATCGACTTCATCGACATGCACGCCGAGTCGCATCGGCGCCAGATTCTCGCGGCGCTCGAGCGCTCGCTGGTGGCGGATCGGGCCCAGACGCGCATCGTGAATTTCTCGCCGCTGGGGCTGCTCGAGCTGACTCGCAAGCGCACGCGCGAGAGTCTGGCGCATCTGTTGTGCGAGCCGTGCCGAGCGTGCGAAGGGCGCGGATTCGTCAAGACGGCCGAGACGGTCTGCAACGAGATCTTCCGCGAGCTGCTGCGCCAGGAGCGCGCCGGCGGCGAGCTGCTGGTGCTGGCGCATCAGGCGGTGGTGGATCGCCTGCTCGAGGGGGAATCGGCCGCGCTCGTGGCGCTGCAGGGGCAGATCGGACGCACCGTACGGCTGCAGGTCGAGGCGTTGTACGGCGTGGACCAGTTCGACGTCGTGGCGCTGTGAGGCGCGTGGCCGCCGGACGGAGTAGGCTTCCCTCATGACGATCGTCGCAGCCCTGCAAATGAACTCCGGGCCCGAGGTGCGCGCCAATCTCGCCGAGGCGCGTGCGCTGCTCGAGGCCGCCGCCGCCGGCGGGGCGCGCCTGGCCGTGTTGCCCGAGAATTTCGCGTTCATGGGACTGCGCGACGCGGACAAGCTGGCGATCGGCGAGCCCGACGGCAATGGCCCCATACAGGACTTCCTGGCCGAGAGCGCCCGCCGCCTCGGGCTGTGGATCGTCGGCGGCACCGTGCCCGTGACCGGCGCCCGCGACGGCCGTGTCGCCGCCGCGAGCCTCGTCTACGACGCAAACGGCGAGCGGCGCGCGCGCTACGACAAGATTCACTTGTTCGACGTGCGGCTGCCCGAGCGTTCCGAGAGTTACTGCGAATCCGCGCACGTCGCTCCGGGCGACACCGTCGTGGTGCTCGATACGCCTGCCGGGCGGCTCGGCCTGTCGGTTTGTTATGATGTGCGCTTCGCGGAGCTGTATCGCGCCATGGCCGCGCAAGGCGCGCAGCTGTTCGCCGTGCCGGCGGCCTTCACCGCCGCAACGGGGCGCGCGCATTGGGAAGTGTTGCTGCGCGCACGCGCCATCGAGAACCTCTGCGTGGTCATCGCCGCCGGGCAGTGCGGTTCGCACCCCAACGGCCGCGAGACCTACGGCGACAGCCTGATCGCCGACCACTGGGGCCGTGTGCTCGCGCGGCGCCCGCACGGCAGCGGCTGTGTCACGGCCGATGTCGATCTGGAGGCCGAACAGCGCGACCGCGAGAGCTTCCCGGCTCTACGCCAGCGCGTGCTCGGCATGGGAACCGCCCATACCCTCACGGAAAACGCACATGAGTGATCAGACCCGACCCGACGCGTTGACTCTCGCCCGCGATCTGATACTGCGGCCGAGCGGCCTGGACGGCCGCCTCGAGCACGTCTTCGGAGAGGTGCTGAGTCACTCCGTCGACTACGCGGACGTGTACTTCCAGCTTTCGCGCCAGGAGTCCTGGTCGCTCGAGGACGGCATCGTGCGCGACGGCAGCGCCAGCATCGAGCAGGGCGTGGGCGTGCGGGCGCTCAGCGGCGAGAAAACCGGCTTCGCGTACTCCGACGAGATCGTGCTGCCGGCGCTGACCGAGGCCTCGCGCGCGGCGCGCGCGATTGCCGTGCAGGGCGGCGAGCGGCGCGTGAGCGCCTGGCGCGAGCGCAGCGGTCATAGACTCTATCTGCCCGCCGATCCGCTGGTGACGCTCGCCGACACCGATAAGGTCGCGTGGCTCGAGCGCGTCGATCGCGAGGCACGCCGGATCGATCCGCGCGTCGTGCACGTCACGGCCAGCCTGGTGGCCGTCCATCAAGTGGTGTTGATCGCCAACAGCGAGGGGGAGCTTGCCGCCGACGTTCGCCCGCTCGTGCGTATGAACGTGTCGGTATTGGTCGAGCAGAACGGCCGGCGCGAGCAGGGGTACTGTGGAGCGGGCGGGCGGTATTCGCTCGCCGAGCTGGTCGCGAACGATACGCCGCAGCGCCTGGCGCGCGAGGCGGCGCGCCAGGCGCTGCTCAATCTCGAGGCGGTGCCGGCGCCGGCCGGCACCATGACCGTCGTGCTCGGTCCCGGCTGGCCCGGCATTCTCTTGCACGAGGCGATCGGCCACGGACTGGAGGGGGATTTCAATCGCAAGGGCACCTCGGCATTCGCCAACCGCATCGGTGAGCGCGTTGCGGCGCCGGGCTGCACGGTCGTCGACGACGGGACGCTGCCGAATCGACGCGGTTCGCTCAACATCGATGACGAGGGCATCCCTACGCAATGCACGACGCTCATCGAGGACGGCATCCTGCGCGGGTACATGCAGGATCGGCTCAACGCCCGACTCATGGGTCAGCGTCCGACAGGCAATGGCCGCCGCGAGTCGTTTGCGCACGTGACCATGCCGCGCATGACCAACACTTACATGCGGCCCGGACAGTACGATCCCCAGGAGATCATCGGCTCGGTGGAGCGCGGCATTTATGCGGTGAACTTCGGCGGCGGACAGGTGGATATCACCTCCGGAAAGTTCGTGTTCTCCGCCAGTGAAGCCTACGCCATCGAGAACGGCCGCCTCGGCGCGCCCTTGAAGGGCGCCACGCTCATTGGCAACGGTCCGGACGTGCTCACGCGGGTGACGCTGGTGGGCAACGATCTGAAACTCGATGAAGGCGTCGGCACGTGCGGCAAAGAAGGTCAGAGCGTCCCGGTCGGAGTGGGTCAGCCGACCCTGAAAATCGAAAGTCTGACCGTGGGCGGCACGGCGTAGTCGGTCCCGCGGGAGCGTTTCGGCCGTGGATCACGCAGAGTTCCGCCGTTTCGGCCACCAGTTGATCGACTGGATCGCCGATTACCGGCGCGACTGCGCCGAGGGCGGCTTCCCGGTCGTGGCCCGAGTAGACCCCGGAGCGCTGCGCAGCCGCCTGCCTGCCGTCCCGCCGCTCGATCGGCAGCCCATGGAGGAGATCCTCGCGGACCTCTCGAACCTGGTTCTGCCGGCGTGTACGCATTGGCAGGATCCGCGCTTCTTCGCGTACTTTCCCTCCAACAGCGCGCTTGCGGCGGTGCTCGGCGATTTCGCGAGCACGGGGCTGGCGCAGCTCGGCCTGAACTGGCAGGCCAGTCCGGCGCTGACCGAGCTCGAGGAGGTGGTCAGCGACTGGATGCGCCAGATGATGGGGCTTGCGGAGGGATGGAGCGGCGTCATCCAGGATACCGCCTCGACCGCGACGCTGGTGGCACTGTTGTGCGCGCGCGAGCGCGCGACGGACTACGGTGCCGCGCGCGGGGGCTTGCAGGCGAGCAAGGCGCCGCTGACGGTCTACGTTTCGAGCCAAAGTCACAGCTCGGTCGAAAAAGCGGCGCTGCTGGCCGGGTTTGGTCGCGACAACGTGCGCGTGGTGCCGGTGAACGAGCAGTATCAGATGCGCCCGGATGCATTATGCGACGCAGTCGAGGAAGACGTGCGTCGGGGTGCGCGCCCCTGCGCGCTCGTCGGCACCGTCGGCTCGACGGCGACCACTGCCGTCGACCCGCTCGCTGATCTGGCCGCCATTGCGCAAAACTATCATCTCTGGCTGCACGTCGACGCCGCCATGGGCGGCTCAGCCATGATCCTGCCGGAATGCCGCCCGCTGTGGCAGGGCGTCGAGGCCGCGGACTCGCTGGTCGTCAATGCGCACAAGTGGCTGGGCGCTTCCTTCGACTGCTCGCTGTACTACGTGCGCGATCCGCAGCATCTGATCCGCGTCATGTCGAGCAGCCCGAGCTACCTGCGCACGGCCGCGGACGAGCAAGTGAAGAATCTTCGCGACTGGGGCATCCCGCTCGGCCGGCGCTTTCGGGCCCTGAAGCTGTGGTTCCTGATCCGCGAGCAGGGCGTGAGCGGACTTGCGAGCCGCCTGCGGCGCGATCTGGCCCATGCCCGATGGTTTGCCGGGCGCATCGATGCGGCGACGCCCTGGCGGCGGCTCGCCCCCGCTCCGCTGCAGACCGTCTGTGTGCGTCACGAGCCGCCCGGTCTGACGGGTGACGCGCTTGATCGGCACACCCTGGCCTGGGCTCGCCGCATCAACGAATCCGGACACGCATATTTGACTCCGGCACTGCTCGACGGCCGGTGGATGGTGCGGGTTTCGTTCGGGGTGGAAGGTACGGAGCGCCGCCACGTCGAGGCGTTGTGGGCGCTGATGCAGACGGCCGTAAAGGCTGGCTGAGGCGCCCGCTCGTCCCGAGGCTCCGGCCGGAGGGCGCCACCACCCCGCGGGGTCCCAGCCCTGCGGGCTCTGTGCCGTCTAGGCGTTCAAGTCGGGGATCAGCTCGCTCTCGAGCCGGGTGATCTGGTCCTTCAGGACCAGCTTGCGCTTCTTCAGGCGCTTCAGTTGCAGCTCATCGATGTGCAGGTCGAGCGAGAGCCGGCCGATCACCTCGTCCAGGTCGCGATGCTCGATGCGCAGCTGCCGCAGCTTCTCCAGGTTGCGAAACAGCTCGCGATCGATGTTGTCTTCGGTTTCGGAATCCGTCATGACGTCCCGCGGCAGCAAATCCAGCAGGGAGCGGGCCGTCCCGCGTCCCCGCCACGCTGTCCGTCCGTATCCGCTCGTATCATACGCCCGGGTCTGGGCGGCGGAGCATCATCCCGGCCGGTGTGGTTTGCCGCGTCCTCGCCTGCCGCCCGGCCCTGCGCTGCGCGGCGGCCGGGACGAGTGCGGGTGGCCGCGGCGCGGACCACGCCGATGGTCCGACTGCATCTGGGGCTGGGCAAGCCCGCCGGCCAGCAGGCCCGGTGAGATTGGCGCGGACGGTATCTTGTGGCCGATATACTGCTCGATGTCCGGCAGTCCGACGGCGTATTCCTCGCAGGCGAAGCTGATGGCATCGCCTTCAGCGCCGGCGCGCGCGGTGCGCCCGATGCGATGAACGTAGTCGGCGGCATCCTGCGGCAGGTCGAAATTGAAGACGTGGCTGACTTCCGGAATGTGCAGCCCGCGCGAGGCGACGTCGGTGGCGATGAGCACCGCGAGATCGCCGTTGTGGAAGTCGCGCAGGAAACGCAGTCGCTTGGCCTGCGGCACGTCGCCCGAGAGCGCCTGGGCGTGAAATGCGTTCGCCCGCAGCACCACCTCGAGACGCTCGGCCATCCGCTTGGTATTGACGAAGATCATGGTGCGGTGCGCCTCGCTCTGGCGCAGCAGCCCGATCAGCAGCGGGATCTTCTCCTCCATGGAGGGGTAATACATGATCTGCCGGACGCCTTCGACGGTCTTCCTGTCCGGCTCGATGCGGACCAGCTCCGGATTGTTCATGTGCTCGTAGGCGAGCTCCAGCACGCGATATGACAGCGTCGCCGAAAACAACATCGACTGGCGCCGTTCGGGATGCGGCAGCCGGCGCAGCAGGTAACGGATGTCGGCGATGAAACCGAGGTCGAACATCCGGTCCGCCTCGTCGAGCACCAGCGTCTGCACGTGCTTGAGGTCGTAGACGTGCTGCTTGTAGTAGTCGATCAGTCGACCCGGCGTGCCGATCAGCACATCGATGCCTTCCTCCAGCGTGCGGCGCTGCTTCTCGTAGTCGATGCCGCCGTAGACCACGGCGTGCTTCAGGCCGGTGTGCCGGCCGAGGGTTTCGGCATCGTGATGGATCTGCACCGCGAGCTCGCGGGTCGGGGCGAGTATCAGGGCGCGGACCGAAGTGGGGGTGCGTCCCGGGAGCGGCGCGCGCGTGAGCAGGGTATGGTACAGAGCGACCAGGAACGCGGCCGTCTTGCCGGTGCCGGTCTGGGCCTGCCCGGCCACATCGCGGCCGGTGAGCGCGATCGGCAGGGTCTGAGCTTGTATGGGCGTGCAGCGTGCGAAGCCCGCGTCACGAACGCCGGCGAGGACCGGCGGGGCGAGCCCGAGACTCTCGAAGGTCGTGGTGTGGGGAGTGGGTTCGTTCATCGATTCTCCCGCGTGCGCCAAGTCCGCCCGAACCCCGGGGGAAGGCGCCGCTGATGCATTTGTGGTATCATTTAACAGTTTAACTCTCCTCATACTACACGACGTCGCGCCGTCGGCGGGCGAGACGACGCGTTGTGGTCTGGGGTTCGGTGCCGGGACATTGACAGGGCGCGCCGCGGCGGGCGGAGGGGTGTTCTGCGCGCGCCGATGGCGCGCGCACGCTGAATTCCGCCGGGCTTTGGGGCCGCCGGGCATTCGGGGTCCTGACGCCTGCGGCACGGGTCGGGGGTGTTGCGCCCAGACTTGCGAGGCGCTTGCAAAAACACTCTGAAAGGGCTAAAAAGTCCCCAGTGGGCGGACCATCCGGTCCGCGCCTGCCGGCCCAAGAGGGCATTCCAAGCAGGCACCATCCTAATTGAATCAATCTCGATACCTCATTACTTTACGAGTTTAGTGTAACCGTTTGACGGCCATTTCCGGC
>JAJZZR010000288.1 GCA_021797465.1 Pseudomonadota bacterium
CCGAGCTGCGGCTTCGGCGGGCTCATCTGTGCAAGCGGATGCGAGACATGCCCGGATTGCGGGTTCTCCCGCTGTGGGTGACCTAACATGCGGCGGGGCTCATGCTCCGCCGTTTTTTCTTGATTTATGCGTCAATTCCAGCGCAGCGAGGAGAGCATACACGATGCGCGGCGCTGTGCCTATTGGTGTTCCGGCCGGTCAGGTCGGAGCGCTTCCACCCCCCCTTCATGGCAAACCGACCGAGGAGCCTTCGTTATGTTTGACTCAACCGCCGAACCGAGCCCCTTTTTCCTATTTGCGCATGGATCGAATGCTGAGGATGCGCGCTACGAAACCCCGCAATCGAGGCTGATCGCAGCGGCGAGCGCCGGCGATATCGCGGCGATCGAACGCGCGCTCGCCGAGCCTGCTCCACGGCTCGATCTCGATCATCCGCTGCGACTGGCCGCCAAACATCGGCACCGCGATGCGGTGCGGTTGCTCCTCAGCCGGGGCGCGTGTCTCGCGCGCGCATTTTCGCCAAACCACACGCCTGCCCGGCCCGGCAAACGCGAACAGCTCACACGGTTTCTCGCCTCGTGCGGGCTCGATGCGGAGTTTATCCTGGCGCTGCCTCGACCGCGTGGTCCGCGCCTGCACGCTGCGCGCCGCGCGCGTGTGGCGAGGAAGAGCGCGCAGCGCAACACCGGACTCGTGTGGCGGCGCAGGATCGCCGCCGAGCGGGAGGCGTGGGCGCGGCGGCGGGAGTCCCATCTAGTACGAAGAGCGCTGAAGCATCAGGACGGCCTGCTCGCCGAGATACTGGCTATTGCCTCGATCGGGGAGCCCGGCCAAGGCGGTCTCGAGCGCGCAGTGCGCGCAGTCCTCGCGCAACGCGGGATCGCCGACCCCAAGCGCCACGTGGCGCGGGCGATCCTGCACACCCTTCACCGCGACGGATACGCGCCGGCTGCGGAGGGAGTCTGAGCGGTGCGAGTGTTGGTCGCCGAGAAGCCAAAGGTCGGCCGGGAGCTCGCCGCAATCCTCGGCGTCGTCAATAGCGCCGAGGGGTATATCGAGTGTCGCAACGATACCTGTGTGACCTGGTGCCGCGGGCATCTGCTCGGACAGGCGCCGCCTGAGGCCTACGTGAGCGGCGGGCGGGTCGAGGCCCGGAACCTGCCGATCATCCCGGAACGGTGGAAGATCGAGGTGCGCGACGGCGATGCGCGCAAGCAGCTCGGGGTGATCAAGCGGCTGCTCGAGCAAGCAGACGAAGTGATCCATGCGGGCGATGCCGACCGGGAGGGGCAGTTGCTCGTCGATGAAGTGCTCTATGCCCTGCGCTGGAGGGGCCCGACGCGCCGGCTGTGGCTCTCGAGCCTGGACGGCAAGTCGATCCGCAAGGCGCTCGCCGCCCTGCGGCCGAACGCGGAATACCGTCACCTGTTCGATGCCGCGCTCGGGCGCCAGCGGGCCGACTGGTTGATCGGTTTTAACGCCTCGATTGCCTATTCGCGCAACCTCCAGGCCCGTGGGGTCGGGGGTGCCTGGTCCATCGGCCGGGTGCAGACCCCGACGTTGGCGCTGATCGTCGATCGCGAACGGGAGATCGCGCGGTTCACCTCGAGGCAGCACTTCACGGTTGGTGCCGCGCTCAAGACCGTGAGACAGGAGGCGATCCGCTCGCGGTGGCAGATTCCTGAGGATCTGCTGATCGACGGATTGTTGCTCGATCGAGCCCCTGCGGATGCGCTTGCCGCACGTATTCCAGGGGAGCGCGCGGTGGTCGAGAAGTTCACGCGCAAGGAGCACGAGCGCGAAGCTCTCCTGCCCTACAACCTGAGCAAGCTCAAACAGGTGGCAAACCGGCGGTTCGGGCTCTCCGGGCAGGCCACGCTCAATGCCGCGCAGGAACTCTACGAGGCAAAAGCGACGACCTATCCGCGCACCGACTGCCCGTACCTGCCCGAGGAGCAGCACGGGGACGCCGGAGAGATCCTTAACGTGCTCGGTGCACTCTCGATCGCTGGTGTTGATCCACGCCGCAAGCATCCGGCCTGGAACACCGGTAAGGTCGAGGCGCATCACGCGATCATCCCGACCGGTCGGCCCGTGCCGGAGGGCTGCTCGAGCGGCGCGCATCAGGTTTTCTCTCTGATCCGCGACGCCTACGTGCGGCTGTTCATGCCTCCGGAGCGCTACGAGACCCGCGAGGCGATCTTCGCATTCCCTGAGGGCGAGCGGTTCCGTGCCTATTCGCGCTTCACGCTCAAGCCCGGCTGGACTGAACTCAGCGGCGCCGATGACGAAGCGGGCGAGGACGAGGAGAAGGAGACAGCCGGGCGACTGCCAGATCTCGAGGTGGGTGAGCATCTCGAGTGCGCGGCCGCGGAGGTCGCGGCGAAGGACACCAAGCCGCCGCGGTATTACACCGATGGATCCCTCGAGGGGGCGATGGTGGGCATCCACAAGCTCATCGCCGACCCCAAGATGAAGGCGCGCCTGCGCGAGACATCAGGTCTCGGCACCGATGCGACGCGCGCTGCGATCCTCGAGACGCTGATCGCGCGCGGCTACGTTTCCCGCGATAAAAAACAGCTGCGCCCGACGGAACGGGGCTGCGCGCTGATCGACACGCTGCGCAAGGTGCTCCCGGAATTGCCGGATCCGGTCGAGACCGCGCTGCAGGAGGATGCGCTTGCGGATATCGCGGCGGGCAAAGCAGCGGTGCTCGAATTTCTGAAGAAATCCGCCGCGCATGCCAACGAGGTCGCACGAGTGCTGACCGATGGGGCGCTCATCGAGCGGGAGGCGATCATGCATCGATGCCCCGGGTGCGAGGGCACGCGGTGCGCAGCGCGCACGAGCAAGAACGGCTGGGCCTATCACCGGTGCGCGGACTGCGGTCAGATGTTCATCGACAACGGAGGCAGGCCCGGGAGGCGCTGGGAGCCGAAGGCGCCGGCGGCAAGGCCTGCGGCATCCCGATCGCGCTCACGATCTCCTCGAAGGAGACGGCGCGCTGTGGGCTAGGCGCGGGCGGAAGGGGGCGCCTGGTAGTGCCGCCATCGGCTATAGGCACCGTGGAGCTCAGCGGTGGGCGAAAGAAATCCCCGCGACAAGCGCGGGGATTGATAGAAGCGATCAGACGAAGTCGCTGAGCGCGGCCGGACGGGTGAAGAATCCTCCGTTGCCGAGCGAAACCCAGTTCTGCTGCAGCCGACGCGTGTCGCGCTCGATCTGCTCGTTCAGCTCGACGGTGTCCTCTTCGACGTAGCAGCTCGCCAGGTCCGCGCGGACCGTGTCTTCTCTGCCGGTAACGGCTCTCATTCCGTACATTCTCGATACCTCAGGCGGCAACAGCGATCCGGTCGCAGGCGCGATCGGGCTCTCCGCCTTCACTGATTGACGATGATTTGACGGTGTCCGCTGGCGTGGCCGTCCGGCCCGCGTGCGCGATCCGCCCACTCTTGTGGTCCCGGCTGCTGCCGACGGCAGCGGCGAGACGGGCTTCGGCATCCTTGCGCAGTTTTTCGAACTCCTCGTCCTCGTCCATGTTCATCCGGCCGAGCAACGCGAGCATGGATTCGAGATGCTTGATGCTCGCCAGGCGAAGATCCCGCGGCTTGCTCAGCTTCTCTTCCATGTCCACAACGACGTCGTAGAGACGTTTGCGCAGATCCTTGCGCGCTTCCTGATGGACCGACTCCAGGCTCTCGCGGGCCGAGCGCTCGATGCGCCGGCGTTCTTCCTCGCCGATCTCTTCCGGCAGGTTGACCCCGCCTTCCGGCATCGGTGAGAGGATGATGTCGAACCGACACCGCTCGACGATCGACTGCACCGGGGGATAGTCCGTCTCTTTGAAGGCGTCCCCGAGCTTCAGCCTCGCCCCGTCCTGCAGCGACTCGTACTCTCCCTTGAGGGCAGGGAGCATCTCGCTGAAGCGCTCCTTGAACTGCTGCATCTGCGTGGTGTATGGACTGAAGTTCTTCACCGGCAGTATCCCGACGCCGCGGTGCTGCCAGGGGAAGGTGTTGTCGTAGTGGAACCGCCGTGCTTTGGAGCGCAGCGATGCGAGCTTTCCCAGGGTCTCGCAGCCTGGAAGCAGCGACTTCCAGACTCTCACGCAGGCATCCTCTGCGTTCTTCTGACGGGCGAGCTCGTGACCGAGCGCGACGTCCTTCGTACGGGCGTCCCAGACGCTGATGTTCAGCGAAACGAGGACCGCCCTTTGCTTTCCGGCCATGTGGGGCCTCTCTTGGCTAGTGACCTGCTGGTCTATAGGGAGCACCGCCTGAAAACTCTCGTATAAAAAGAAACCGCCCCCGAATAGGAGGGCGGTTTGAATAAAAATTACCCGATGATGTAGGAGGATCACGGCTACCGCGGGGTCACAAGACCCGATGCGATAGCCGCAAATCGATTCCTATCCAATAATCAGGCCGCGTAGCTGAGGCATTCCTCGAGCTGCAGGGCCTCGTCAAGCGCTTCCATACGCTCCCGAATGACATCGGCGGCGTACGTACGCGAACCCCGGAACCCCTCGACGAAGGTTTCCATGTGGTCGCGCTCCTGCGCCAGCTCCTCGACAGAGGCGGTGCGGACGAATTCCGCAAAAGCCTTGTCCGTTCCAAGATCCTGAACCTCGTAGCCAGGCAGGGAAGCAACTGTCATGAACGCCATGGTAGTACCCTCGTATAAATAGTGACCTAGGTATCCCGAAGTAGCGGGATGCCTGTCTCTAGGGAGCAGCGCGGGGAAAAAATCAGATAAAAAAAGAGCTCGCGCAGCAGCGTCGGTACGAGAGAACGAACGCGACGGTACCTATAGACCGATGAGGTCATTAACAGAGGCACTGAACCATGCGATTTTCAATTGCAGTTCATGCGATTGGCGAAACCGGCGAAGAGGCATTCGTGGGCTTGATAAGCGTGGATGCCGGCACGGTGCGCGAGGCGCGCTGTCGGGCCATCGAGGCGCTGTGGGACGAGCGGCTGAGCTGCGCGAGCTGCCGGGCCCGGGCGACAGTGGTTTCCCGTTCGCCCGGAGAAGGGGAGCCTGCCGCGGTGCGTGCCGCGCGCAGCACGCGTTCGTATCTTGAGGAGAGCCGGCGTTACAGCGACGGCTACGGGCGCTCAAGCGAGGAGGAGTGGCGCTGGTACCAGTTCTGGTGGACTTGGACGGCGTTGCGGTTCTCCTCGCCCCGGCAGGAACGGGCCTGGCGAAAACTCGGCTCTGAGCTTTTTTATCGCCGGATCGAGCGCGTCAAGGCGTGGCGCGAGCGGCTGCTCTCCGGAGGGGCCGCATATGTTGCTTGAAGTACGGTCCGCCTCGGGATACCGGCCGGCGGACAAGGAAGAGGTGCTCCTGGCGGCCGCGCGCTATGCGGTGATGGATACGCCGCGGGAAAATGCATCATCGCCGAAGAATGCTATCGAAGCACTGCGGCGGTATCTGGGGCCGCTCGAGCGCGAGATGTTCGTGGCGATGTGGCTCGATTCCAGAAACCAGGTGCTGGATTTTGACGTAATCAGCATCGGCACCGTGGACTCCGCCGTTGTCCCGGTCAGGGAAGTGGCGCGGAAAGCTATCGAACGCAATGCCGTGGGGTGCCTCCTGGCGCATAACCATCCGAGCGGCGAAGTGAGCCCCTCGCCGGCGGACGAAGCGATTACTCGCCGGGTCCAGAGTGCGCTTGCGCTCTTTGAGATCAGGGTGCTCGATCATTTCGTCCTGGGTCGAGAGAAAGCGTACAGCTTTGCCGAGCACGGTCTGCTCTGAGGTTGATATTGTTTATCCGGGGCGCCTGACACGGCGCCCCGCTTTTCGCCCTCTCGCTACCTAGAGACGATCAGGGCACCAGGAATAGGTCTTACATATTCTACGGTATCAGAAACGCTACGGAGGCAACCGTGATTGATGGAATCGATGCCAGAGACGAAAGCGGCAGCGTCGAGATCGGGCTGTTCTGCGGCGAGGAATGCGTGCAGGTGCTGCGGCTCGATGAGGACCAGGCTCGCACGCTGTATAGGCATCTCGGTGAGGCGATCGAGTGGGTGTATCCCGGCGCATCGGGCACAAAAAATCCGCGTGGCAGGTAAGGATAATTCAATCCCGGAGTGCTTCATTGGCGCTCCGGGTTTTTATTTCCGTACTGGTCGTCGGGAAATAAACGCTTCGACGGCCGGTTCGAGACTAGTCCAGGTGTTATAATGAACACATAGCCAGGAGGAGTTTTTATGCCAGAGAGCGCCGCTCAGAACCGAATCGCCCGGCATGCCGAGAACGTCATGCAGATCGATGTGGACCGCGAGGTGCAGGCGGTCGCGGCGCTCGGGATCGAGTGGGCCGAGAAGAACGAGACGGCAAGCCTGCTCGAGGAAACCAAGAAGACCCTGCTCGCGCAGATCATTGCTGAAATCACGGCCGCGGCGCGCGCGGGCGGGAAGAAAGGGCTCTCGTTCGCGCAGGCCGAGACCGAAGCCCTTGCCGATGTGCGCTACGAGACGCACCTGCGCGAGATGACCGAGGCACGGCGCGAGGCGAACAAGGCACGGGTTCGACACGAGACCGCGGGCGTGAGGCTCGAGATGCTGCGCTCGCTGATGGCAACGCAGCGCGAAGAGATGCGTCTTTCAGGGATGGTGCGCTGAAGGCGACAGCTCCGGTCAAGGGCAAAGTTTCACGAAGGGGAGATCGATGGAATCAGCGAGTATTTTTATCCTCATCGAGCGCGTGGGGGCCGAAAGCGCCAAGAGCGCCAAGATCGCCCTGCTCAGCGAACATGCCGGCGATGAGGGGCTCAAGCGGGTGCTGGAGGCGACCTACAGCCCGCTCAAGACTTACGGCATCGCGCAGCGGCCGGTGGGCGCCGAGCCCGATCGTGTCGGGGCTGGCTTTGACGAGGGGACCTGGTCGCTGCTTGGGCAGCTCGAGCGCCGCGATCTCACCGGCAATGCCGCGCGTGAGGCACTCGCGGCCGAGATGACCCGTCTCGATGGGCTAAGCGCAGAGCTGCTCTGGCGGATCGTAGCGAAGGATCTGCGGGCGGGGTTCTCGGCGAACACGATCGGCAAGGTGTTTCCTGGGCTGCTGCCGGAGTACCCGTACATGCGCTGCTCGTTGCCGAAGAAATCGAATCTCGGGCAGTTTGACTGGACGGCGGGCATCTTCAGCCAGAAGAAAGCGAACGGCTTGTTCGCGAACGTGAACCTGCTCGAGTCCGGCGCGGTGACGATCGTCAGTCGCTCCGGGAGCGAGTTTCCGGCGGAGGCCTTCTTGGACCTGGCCGCATTCGTCGCGGAGCAATTCGAGCGCGGCTTTCAGCACCACGGAGAGCTGCTCGTGGTGCAGGAGGGCAAGATCCTCCCGCGCGAGATCGGCAACGGGATTCTGAACGGAGTGCTGCAGGGCGGTGCGTTCGGGCCCGGGCAGGCGCCGCTGTACGAAGTGTGGGATCGGATTCCGCTCTCGGCGGTGGTGCGGAAAGGTTCCTACACGGTGCCCTACCGTGAGCGGCTCGAGGCGCTCGATGAGGCGCTACGCGGGGCCTGCGCCGGGGCGCCGGTCCGCCTGATCGATACGCGCATCTGTAATTCGCTGCAGGACGCCTATGCCCATTACGCCGAACTCGTTGCGGCGGGGGAGGAGGGGACGATTTTGAAGAGCCCCGAGCTCGTGTGGCGCGATGGCACTTCAAAGGAAGCTGTGAAGCTCAAAGTCGAGGCCTCCTGCGACCTCAAGATCGTCGGGATCGTGCCGGGACGGGCCGGAACGCGTACCGAGGGGCGTGCCGGTTCGCTCGCTTGCGAGAGCGCATGTGGGCAGCTGCGCGTCGATGTCACGGTGAAGAACGAGGCAATGCGCGATGCGATCGATGCGGATCCGCAGTCGTGGATCGGGCGGATCGTGCCGGTGCTGTTCAACGAGGTGATGCGCCCGGGGCCGAACAATCCGCTCCACTCGCTGTTCCTGCCGCGTCTGGAAGAGGCCGGCTACCGCACGGACAAGTTTGTCGCAGACGACCTGGTGCGCGTGATCGAGCAGTTCGAGGCAGCGAAGTCCGTAGAAGGCGTAGGGGGCTGAACTGACGTGCAGATCGATGCGTCGAAACTCAATCTGCTCTCCCAGAGCGACTGGGGCGGTCGCGAAGAGCGCGTCGCGCGCCAGGTTGCGCTGCTCGAGGACATTCCGGTGCTCAGCGCCAGTCTCGAGGCAATCGAGCGCTACGCCGCCCGCCTCGCCGGCGGCACGTGCGTGCCGGTCGGGACCGTCGAGTTCGTGCGTCGCGCCATGGCGCTCGCTGGGATCGCAGAGCCTGAGAATCTGTCCTACCCGCCGGTCCTGTGCCGGTACCTGCGTCGCGAGGTCGAGCGGCGAGCGGCCGCAGCGGTACTCGGCCGTCGGTTTGTGAAGCCGGTGACCACCAAGGCATTCACCGGATTCATATTCGACTCGCTTGATGATCCCGCTCATCTGCCCTGTCACCACCGCGCCCAGCACAACGCATTTCTCGCGCTCGATCCGTGCGCCCACGTATGGGTGAGCGAGCCGGTGTCCTGGGTGAGCGAGGTGCGCTACTACGTGCTCGAGGGAGAGATTCTCGGCGAGGGTCGCTACGACGACGGCCCGGACGATGCGCCGTTGCCCGATAGGGCCATCGTGCAGGAGATGGCGAGCTGTTTCAGCGCAAGCCGCGGCGCGCCCGTGGCCTTCGCGCTCGATGTGGGCGTGCTCGAGGATGGGCCCACCGCGCTCGTCGAAGTCAACGACGCGTGGGCGCTCGGGTTCTATAGCGGAACGCTCGCGCCGCGTCAGTACGTCCAGATGCTCTGGCGGCGCTGGCAGCAGCTGTGCCCCCCGAAGTTTTTACCGAAGCGCGGTCCGAGGAGACCCCCATGGCATTGACCTTGCGATCCCTCGCCGACGAAGTGCGTCCAATCCTCAACGACATAGGGCTCATCCACGACTTTTCGCTCGCGCGCATCGTCGGGGTGGCCGAGGACGATGAGGATTATTACTACATCGGGATGGACCACCGCGGCCGGCGCAGGTACTACAGTGCGGTCGGCTCGTGCGTGAGTCTTCGCTCGGGATACCCGCCCGCCCGATATGCCGCGCTGGAGGGGATCTTCACGATCAACGGCGGGGCGCCGGTTGCCGAACTCGAGATCGTGCGTCTCGATTCGACGGGCTACCCGAGCGGCGCGCGGTGTGCGCCCGTGCCCGATGAGGCGTCTCGCGAGCAGGCGCTCGCGCGTGCGCGCTTGGCGCTGGCCTGCGCCTACCAGGCCGTCGGGGCAGCATTGCTCGGGTACACGCCCGGCCGGCCCACGGATCGAGATGTCACGGATCTTTTGGACATGCTCTCGAGGTGGGAGGCCTATTCCGAGGAGCAAATTCTCACGCTCCTGCCGTGGCCCAAGCGTTGGGTGCGGCGGACTGGGCCGGTAGAGGTGCGTTCGTGATGCGCCCGCGAGAGATCGTCGTCGACAACTTCGCCTGCGGCGGGGGCGCGTCCACCGGCATCGAAGCCGCCCTCGGCCGCCCCGTGGACATCGCGATCAACCACAACGCGAAAGCGCTTGCGGTCCACCTCGCGAATCATCCCCGCACGCTACACCTGCGCGAGGACATCCGGGACCTGGATCCGCGCCACGTCGGCGCCGGGCGGCCTGTGGGCCTCGGTTGGTTCTCGCCGGACTGCACCTATCATTCGAGGGCTCGCGGCGGCAAACCGTTCCGCGACCAGAATCGGGCGCGCCGGGTGCGCGGCCTCGCCTGGACCGCGGTGCGCTGGGCGAAGGAGCGCCGCCCGCGCGTGATCATGCTCGAGAACGTCGAGGAATTTGCCGATTGGGGGCCCCTCGATGAGACCGGGCAGCCAGATCCAGCACGCCGCGGCATGACATTCCGTCGCTGGCATCGGCAGCTCGAGAACCTCGGGTACCGAGTTGATATGAGAAAACTGCGCGCCTGCGACTACGGGGCGCCCACGAGCCGCCGGCGCCTGTTCGTGATCGCTCGATGCGACGGCGAGGAGATCGTCTTCCCTGCGGCATCCTATGGCCCCTGGGAGGGCTGCGCCCCCTATCGTACCGCAGCCGAGTGCATCGACTGGTCCCTCCCGTGCCCCTCGATTTTCGAGCGTGAGCGCCCGCTCGTGGAGGCTACTCTCAACCGCATCGCCCGCGGCATCATGCGGTACGTGATCGAGAACCCGCAGCCGTTCATCGTTCCCCTGACTCATCCGACGGTCACCGCTCATGGTGGTCATGGCGCCCTCGTCGCTGCGTTCATGGCGCGCCACTATGGCGGTCACGAGAACGACGGGCATCCCGTGACGTGGCCTCTGTCAACCGTCACCACGCAGGATCATCACCATCTGGTCACCACGCACATCGTGAAGTTCAAGGGCACCTCGAGAGATGGGCAGCCTGTCGATGAGCCGCTCCACACCGTCCAGGCCAGTGGATTGCATTACGGCGAGGTGCGCGCCTTTCTGATGAAGTACTACGGGACGGAGCAGGACCCGCGCCTCGGGCGGCCGCTCGGCACAATCACCACCAAAGATCGCTTCGGCCTGGTGACGGTGCATGGAGAGCCCTACGCCATCGTCGACATCGGCATGCGGATGCTGACTCCGCGGGAACTCGCCCGGGCGACGAGCTTACCAGACGACTACATCCTGGACCCGATCTACGAAGGCAAGCGGCTCAGCAAGACCGACCAGGTCTGGATGATCGGCAATGCGGTGCCGCCGGCGGTGGCCGAGGCGCTCGTGCGCGCCAACATGGTCGATCAGGCTCTGAAGGCGGCAGCGTGATGGACACCAACCTGTCGCGCAGGGGTAAGCGCAACAGCGGCGGGCTGCAGAGTCTTGCGGGCGTTCTGCCCGCGCGCATCGCTGATTTCTATCCGGCCGCAAGAAGCCTCGTCCGCAAGCTCGTGCTGGTGGTCGGGCCGACGAACAGCGGCAAGACGCATCGTGCGCTCGAGCGCCTGAAGCGCGCCGAGAGCGGGGTGTACCTCGGGCCTCTGAGGCTGCTCGCGCTCGAGGTTCGCGACCGGCTCGAGGCCGACGGCTTCCCGACGTCTCTCATCACCGGCGAGCTGCGCGAGATCCGCGAGAATCCCCGCGCCGCCTTTACCGCCTCCACCATCGAGATGACCGACTTCGATGCCCATGTGGATATCGCGATCATCGATGAGGTGCAGATGCTGGGCGATGCCGAGCGCGGGTGGGCCTGGGTGCAGGCGATTCTCGGCGTGCCGGCCCGCGAGGTCTGGATGCTGGGCTCGCCCGAGGCGCAAGATGCCGTGCAGACGCTCGCTCAGTACCTGGGCGAGCCGCTCGAGACGATCTCTACCGAGCGGTTGACCGAGCTCGAGATCGACGCACGCCCGACGCGATTTGCTGATATCGCCCCGCAGAGCGTGCTTGTGGCGTTCTCACGTCGGGAAGTGCTTGACCTTGCTGCGGAAGCGTCGAGCCAGCATAACCGGGATTGCGCGGTGATCTACGGGGCGCTGTCCCCGGAGGTGCGCACCGCGCAGGCCGAACGGTTCCGGCGCGGGGACGTCGATCTGGTGGTGGCCACCGATGCGATCGGCATGGGGCTCAATCTGCCGGTCAAGCATGTGCTGTTCACGAGTCTCACCAAGTGGGACGGAAAGGCAGAGACCGCGTTGCCCCGCGAGCTCGTCTGGCAGATCGCGGGCCGGGCGGGGCGGTATGGACAGCACGCGCGCGGGCATGTCGGTGCGCTCGACCGGCGCACACTCGAGTTTATCCGTACGGCGCTCGAGGCGCGGCCGGCGGCCGTGCCCAGGTTCTATCGGCAGGGCCCCACCTGGCCGATCGTTTCAGCCATAGCCGCAGCGCTGCGGTCGGAGTGTCTCGAGCAAATCCTCGAGTCGTTCCTGAGGCGCGCCAAGTTGCCCGACAACCAGTACTTCTCCGCCGCGCTCGGGGAGGACCAGATCGGCATCGCCCGGATCCTCGACTGTGTTCACGGCTTGCCGCTCAAGACCCGACTGGCGCTCTCGGTTGCCCCAGTCCCCATGCTTGCGAGGAAACAGCTCCCCCGGGAATTCCTGCTCTTTGCAAATGCCATCGCGAACGGCGAGAGACTCCGGCTCGATGTGCTGCGGTATCACCTGCCGCCCGCGGCGGGCGCCGAGCAGCAGCGGGCTGAGTTCGCGGTGCGTCTCCTGAATCTCTACTGCTGGCTGCATTACCGGTGGCCTGATGTTTTCCCGGATCTCCCCCGCGCCCAGGGTGCGATTCGCACGCTCGATGCCGCGATAAACCGCCATCTCGCCAAGAAGCGGGTGCGGCGGTGCGAGAGCTGCCGTCGCCCGCTCTCGCGCTTTGAGCCGTTTCGGTACTGCGATGAATGTTTCCATGCGTGCTGAGCGCGGTCGGAATTATCTAAGTACAGTGAGAAAGAAATTGGATAAAACTGTAAAATTCCAATGCCAGGACTAGTCCGTATGTTATAATCGAAGGTGTGG
>JAJZZR010000502.1 GCA_021797465.1 Pseudomonadota bacterium
CGGTTGAAAGCGAATCTCAGAAGATCGTACGGCTTTCGAACCTACAGGGCGATAAAAGTCATGTTGTATCATAAACTTGGCGCTCTACCCGAGCCCGAACACGCCCACAGATTCTGCTGAGGAACCGCAGTGCTGAACAGGGTTAAGTCCAATCGTGTCTCGTACGCTGCCGCGCGCTTTCAGCAGAAACTAGCAGACCGCGTCGTCTCCGCGAGATCACTCATTGAGACGTTTTCGCGCTGCTGCGACGCAATCGCGGCGGCCTTACCGCCGTGGGCGGCGTCGACCCCACGCTACCCCGATCAATGTTGCAGGGATTCCTGTGCGCTATCCCGCCATCCGACCGAGTTCATCTTGTCACGCAGATCCGGATTCCTTGGGCCGAACATCGCGGGATGGGTTGCTGTCTGGTGCGCCGCTCGAACCGCGGCCGGAGCTGCGGAATGCGCCAAATCGCGTTCTCGGCGCCAGGGACGCGTCGGGCTTCGGCGGTACGATCACTTTCGCCTTTGGAACGGCGGTCACGGAGCGTCTGATTTTGGGGCTGGGCCGCGCGGACCTCTGGCCTGGGTCCGGGGGTCGGCCCTGTCGTGGACGTGAGCGGCACGAGCACGGTGCGACGCTTGCCCACCTCCGGACGGGTTGCGGCCCGCCGACGACGCAGCCCGTCACTTGACGCCGGCCCGTCAAATGTGGAAAAGTATTCCACACGATGAAATTAACTTCCAGAATGGGAGCGATGCCTGGCGGCGACCGCCGCTGCATATGGAATGGCGCATCAGCCGTCATGCAGCTTCGACTGAAAATCTCCCGCAACGACCGCGTTTGACAGGTCCATCCATTCCCGACGTCCTTAATCATGATCGAGTCACCATGAACATTGTGCTTCGCGCGAACCTTGTTTTCTCCTGTGGTGACGGATTGCCTCGCCGCCGCCCCTTCGCCTGACCCTGGAGACCCGCAGGAAAAAATATGTTCAAGCAAAACTCGAACTCATGTCTCGTGCATCTGTCACCTCGGATCGCCGCCGTCGTCCGCAACTGGCGCGTAGCAGGCTTGATGGGTCCGCTGTTTTTTTCCCTGGCGCTGGGGCTGTCGGCGGGCGCCAGCGCAAACGCAGCGCCCGGGCTCGCGATGACGCCGCCGATGGGATGGAACGACTGGGCGCATTATCAGTGTGACTACACGGCCAAAACGATACTTGAGAACGCCCACGCGCTTGTGCGCACGGGGCTCTCGGCCCGCGGCTACGACCAGGTGACGACTGACGACTGTTGGATGCGCAAGCAGCGCAGCAGCAGCGGGAACCTGCAGCCGAACCCAAAGAAATTTCCATCGGGCATGCGAGCCGTCGGCGCGCAGATCCACTCCCTCGGCCTCAAGTTCGGCATCTATGAAGATGCCGGCTATGCCACCTGCGCCGGATTTGCCGGCAGCGGTGTGCCGCTTGGCGGCGGCAAGGCGCATTTTCTGCAGGACGCGAGATTATTCGCGAAGTGGGGCGTGGATTATCTGAAGCTGGACGGTTGCAATATCTACGCGCGCAAAGGCGAGAGCGAATATGCGGCCTATCAGGCGGCCTATCGCGCCGAGCACGCGGCATTGCAGAAGGTTGGCCGTCCCATCGTATTCCTTGAATCCGCGCCGGCGTATTTCCAAGGAACTCCTGACTGGTACGACGTGCTGACCTGGGCCCGCAAGTACGGCCAGCTTTGGCGGGAAGGCAGCGACATCGAAATCTATGATCGCAAGGATCCGAACCGATCGCGCTTCGCAAGCATCATGTGGAACTACGATTACAATCTGGAGCTCGGCCGGTTCCAGAGACCCGGCAACTGGAACAATGCGGATTTCATCATCGGCGGCGATCACGGCGTGACCCTGGCGGAAACCAGAACGCAATTGGCGCTGTGGTCGATGATGTCCACGCCGTTGATTCTCAGCTCGAATATCAGCAAGCTGTCGGCGGCGGCGATCCGGATACTCGGCAACCGTGCGGTAATCTCGGTGGACCAGGATCCGCTGGGTCGGATGGCGACGCTGTTGCGGCGCAGCCCGGCCATGGACCTCTTGCTCAAGCCGCTGGTCCATCATGACTATGCGGTCGCCGTGCTCAACCGTAGCGCCGCGCCGCTCCACGTCGTCGTGAGCGCCGCGGAACTCGGCTTTCCGCACGCCGATTGCCGGTTTGCCGCCCGCAGTTTGTGGAGCGGTGCGCGGCGCCGCTCTGCCGGCACACTGCGTGCCGAAATCGCTGCGCACGACACGGCGATATGGAAGATCAAGCCCGCCGCGCAATGCGCTCGCCCGCTGCGCATCGGTACGATCACCCGCATAGTGCCGCAAGCCTCGCTCAACCATCACATCGCCGCGGACTACACCCGCTGCCTAACGGCTCCGGCGCACGTGGGTGAGTGTGCCGGTACTGTCGCGCAGAGCTGGCGTGTTACGCGCAGCGGCGCGCTTGAGTCGGGCGGAAAATGTCTGGCGCAGAGCGGCAGCACAGTGGTTCTGGAAGCCTGCCGCCGCTGGAGCGCGCAGCGATGGACCTACAACCTCCTGGGCAACCTGATCAATAGAGCCACCCATCAGTGCCTGACTGGACCGCGTACCGGCGAGCTCACAGCACGCAAGTGCGGTCACAATCTTGCGACGCAGATCTGGGCGCTGCCGAACGGCATGGGACGGCATCAGCGTCTGCTCTGACGGGGCGCGCCGCGGATGGCCGTTGCCTAACGGCCGAAGTAGCGCCGGGGTATCCGGGCGCCTTTGTGCCGATGCCGCGCCACTGTCGAAGCGGTGGCGCGGCGCCGGACCGGCGAGCCGGGTTGAACTGTCAAGTGGCGGGTCGCCGGTGGCGAGGAGACAACACGGGCAGGGACGCGCTGAAGATGAGATGGCAAGTATGAACGACAGAGGGACTTCGGAGAGCTCAGGGCGCCGGCGCGGGGGGCCATGCGTGAGCGCTGCAAGCTGGTGCGCCGATGCACGGCATCGGAGTCAATCCTTGACCGTGGCGCGTGGCCGTGCAGGGGAAGGGCGCATCTCGCCCGGCGGCCCGTGCGCGCCGCGATCACGGGCAGTGCTTCGGTAAAAAGGCTTATGGACACCGGCACTATGACGGCAAACGATTCCGCGCATTCTCGTTCCACCCTGCGGGCTCTGGTGCTGATGGCGGGACTGTTCGGGCTATTTGGCTGTGTGACCTGGCTTAACGGCGTCTTGATTCCGTTCCTGAAGCTGGTCTGCCAGCTGAACACCGTCGAGGCTCTGCTGGTCACCTTCGCCTTCTACATCGCCTACTTCGTCATGGCGATCCCGTCGGCCCGGGTGCTTGCCGTTACCGGCTATCGGCACGGGATGGCCGTCGGCCTCGGGGTGATGTCCGTCGGCACGCTGATGTTCGTGCCCGCCGCGCTCGCACGATCATATGAACTGTTTCTCGCCGGACTGTTCATTCAGGGCACGGGCCTGTGTCTGCTGCAGACTGCGGCGAATCCCTACGTGATTATTCTCGGACCGCCGGAGAGCGCCGCCCGTCGCGTCTCGGTAATGGGCGTGTGCAACAAGCTCGCCGGCGTCATCAGCCCGATGCTGCTCGGGGCGTTGGTTTTTGCCGGATTCGGCGACGTCAAGAACCTTATGAGCGAGGCGCACACTGCCGCCGCCCTGAGTCATCTGGCGGTTCGCCTCATTGAGCCGTACGTCGGCATGGCGGTGGGCCTCTTGGTGCTCGCCGTCGGTGTCGAGAAATCCGGTCTGCCCGAGCCGCGGGAATCCGGCGGCACGGAGCCGGACGCGCATGCGCACGGAGGTTTCCAGCTGTCGCGCTATCCGCTGCTCATCTTCGGGTTCTGGGCGCTGTTTTTCGAGATGGCGGTTGAAGTCATCGCCGGCGATACCATCATTCTATACGGCGAGGCGTTGCATTTCCCGATAGAGACCGCGCGATTCTTCGCCAGCCTGACGCTCGGCGCGATGGTGCTTGGTTATGGGCTCGGCATTGTCCTGGTGCCGAAGCGGCTCAAACAGGAGCGCGCGCTTGCCTGGTCGGCGGCACTCGGGATCGTATTGACTATCGGAATTATCGTTACCCACGGTATGTCGAGCGTCCTGTTCGTGGCGTCCCTCGGCTTCGCCAATGCGGTCCTCTGGCCAGCTATTTTCCCTCTGGCGCTCACCGGGCTCGGCAAGCACACCAAGACCGGCGCGGCGATCATGATCATGGCGATCATCGGCGGCGCCGTGGTCCCTCCGGCTTATGGTCTGTTGGCGCGGTTCGTCGGCAACCGAGATGCCTACATTTCCCTCGTGCCGATGTATGCGGTAATTCTGGGGTATGCTGTATTTGCGCAGAAGCGCATTAGGATGAATCAGGCGCAGTCGGAGTCATTTTCATGAGAAAAGAAAAACAGCGTCCAGGCGGCGCGGCGGCGCCGCAGAGCACAGAAGACGCCCGGGTCAGAGCTGATACCCGCGATCTGCTGGAGAAGCTCAGGGCTGATATCGGCAAGCTTTCCAAGGCCTTCAGCCGCATTGGCAGCTATCTGGTCGCAGATCCGGATTCATTCATGCATGCGCCGCTGCGCACGATCGCAGCCGGTGCCGGGGTCAGCGAACCGAGCATCGTGCGCTATTGCAAGCATTACGGCTGCAAAGGTGTTCCGGAGTTCCGCATCGAGCTCGCCAAGGCGCTCGCGCGCGAGCTGCCGGAGTTCAGACTCAATCTGATCGCTCCGAGCGTCTCGGATCGCGAGCAGGTGAACGTCAACAAGAAGCGGTCGATCGCGCGTTATGCCGCCGGTCTCATCGAGCGTGAGCGTTCTATCATCATCGATTCCGGCTCGACGCTGCGGACGTTCGCGACACAGCTGGGCGAGACCCGCGGATTGTCTATACTGACGGCTGATCTGGAAATCGTGAATCTGCTGCGTCAGTACAAGCAGCATGAGGTGATCGTCCCAGCCGGGACGGTGCGCTACGATACCATGACGATCGGCGGGCGCTTCCTCGAAAGGTTTCTCTCGGAGTTGCATTTTGATACATTTTTCCTCGGAGCTGACGCCATCGATCTGCGCATGGGCTTGAGTACGTTCAACGAGGAAGAGGCGCAGAAGAATGCAACGATGATTCGCGCCAGTGATCGCGTGGTCGTGCTTGCGGACTCCTCGAAATTCGGTACTCCGAGCCTGCATCGTATATGCGACATCCGCAACGTTCACATGATCATCACGGATACCGATGTCGATGCAACGCTGGTTCAGCAGATCGAAGAGCTGGGTGTTGCGGTGCATTGCGTGGAACCGTCGACCGGGTCGCGTTCCATTGCGCGGCGCAAGGCGCGAAGATAAGGCGGGGTAGGGAGGCAGGCCATGATGCAACCAAGTACGGCAGGCACTGCGGCCGCGGCGCCGGACTCACAGACCTATCGGGAAATTCTCAGCCAGCCAGATATCTGGCGCACCGTCAGTCAGGAGATGGTAGCGATGGCGGCGGACGTTCGGGAATGGGTGAAAGCCGGGCGCTACGAGGAAGTTTGGTTCTGCGGCGCGGGGACTTCGGCCTTCATCGGCGAATCGCTGTGCGTCTATCTCGGCGAGCGACAGACCGCCGTGCGCTATCTCGCGGTGCCTTCGACGGAGCTCGTGGCCCATCCTGAGCGGTTGCTGCGCCGCGGGATGCGCCGGCTCGTGGTGTCGTTTGGTCGCAGCGGAGACAGTCCGGAGAGCGTTGCGACCCTGACGCTGCTCGAGCGGGCCGATTGTGGTGGATTGCACATCACCTGCAACGCACACGGCGCGCTGGCCCGCTCCACGGGGGCGCGGCAGCGCGCAGTCGTGCTGCCCGAGGCGACCCACGATTCCGGATTCGCCATGACCTCGAGCTACAGCACGATGCTGCTCTGCGCGCTGGCTGTGTTTGATACGCTGCCAGTACAGGAAGTCGGGCTACGAATGAATGCGCTCGCCGCCGCGGCAGAGGTGCTCATTGCCGCGATGGCGCCTGTCACCGCCAACCTGGGACCTCCGCAGCGAGTGGCGTTCCTCGGCGGCGCGGAGCTGCGCGGCGCGGCGCACGAGTGCGCACTGAAGGTGCTGGAGCTTACGGCGGGACAGGTGGCGTCATTCTGGGAGTCGCCACTCGGATTCCGTCACGGTCCGAAGTCGTTGGTGAACGAGCAGACCCAGGTGGTCGTGTTGCTGTCAGCGGATGACAATGCCCACTGCTACGATGCCGATGTCGTCGATGAGTTGCGCAGGCAGTATGCGCCGCGGCAGGTGTTCACCCTGGGCACGCAATGCACGGGCGCGGACTTGACGTTCGGGGACGTTGCGCGCGGCTGGAATATCCCTCTGTATGTCTTGCCGGCACAGCTGTTGGCGGTTGCATGGTCGCGCAAGCTCGGCCTGAATGTCGATAATCCGTTTCCGGAGGGGAATCTCTCTCGCGTAGTGCAGGGTGTGCGCCTCTATCCACCGCCGGCGCCGAAAGCCAAGCTGTTTGGCGGCATGGACGTGGGCGGCAGCAAGATCGAGACCTGTCTTTTCGATGAGCAATTCCGACCGGTGCAGCGGCGACGCGTGGATACCGCGTGTGCGACGTATGAGGAGTTGCTCGAGTGCATCGCGCAGGAGGTTCGCTGGCTGGAAGGGCAGGCGCAGGGTGCGGTCGATCTCGGAATCGGCCTGCCGGGACTGGTCGACTACCGCAGTGGCCGGGCGTTGACGTCGAATCTACCGGCGACGGGCCGGCCGTTGCGTGAAGATCTGATGGCGCGCCTGGGGCGCAGAGTCGCTGTGGCGAACGACTGCAAGTGTTTCGCGCTGTCCGAAGCGAATGGCGGGGCGGGTGAGGACGCCGAAACGGTTCTTGGTCTTATCATCGGTACCGGCGTCGGCGGCGGTGTCGTGCAGCACGGCCGACTCGTCCTGGGACACAGCGATCTGCCGGGGGAGCTCGGCCACCTCGGCATACCAGGCCGATTCGTCCGTGAGTGGGATCTGCCGCTCCTGCAGTGCGGTTGCGGACGGGTTGGTTGCTACGAAACGCTGGTATCCGGCCTGGGCATGGAGCGGCTTGCCGAACGGCATAGCGGCGCCGGACTGAGGCCGGCGCAGATCGCCGCGCGGGCTGCGGCGGGCGAACCGCACATGCGGGCCGTGATGCGTGAGTGGAGCACCCTGCTTGCGGAGCTGATCTACACCGCGCAATGCACCATCGACATGGACTGCGTGGTGCTCGGCGGCGGGCTGTCGCAGATTCCCGGGGTGCATTTGCTGCTCGCGACGGCTTTCCAGACTCAGCGCATGGTCGGAAGGGAGGTGCAGTTTGCGGTTGCGCGCTTCGGCGACGCGAGCGGCACACGCGGGGCGGCGATGCTGCTGACGCAGTTCTGAGCACATTAGGTAGGAGCAATGATCCGCGAACTCTCCGCATTGATTGCGCGCAATCGGGCCGGCAGTTGCGAGGTCGTGCCGTCGGTGTGCAGTACGCAGACCGATGTGCTCATCGCATCCCTGCTACTCGCCCGTGAGCGCCAGGCCCTCATTCTGGTCGAGGCGACCAGCAATCAGGTCAATCAGTTCGGCGGTTACACCGGAATGACTCCCGGGGACTTCGCCTCGCGTCTGGTTGCTCTCGCGCAGCGGCTGAGCGTCGATACGACACAGGTCGTGCTCGGCGGCGACCACCTGGGGCCGCAGGTATGGCGACACGAGAGTGCTGCGGTGGCGATGCGCGCGGCGCGGGAGATGGTTCGCGCGTACGTACGAGCGGGTTTTCGCAAGATTCACCTGGACTGCTCCGAGGCTTGCGCGGATGACCCACGGCCGCTGCCGCCGGCGCTGTCGGCTGAACGCGCGGCGCAACTCGCCGCGGAGTGCGAGGCGGCTCTCCCCGACCCGCAGGGGCTCGCGTACGTGATCGGTACGGAGGTGCCCCGGCCGGGCGGCGCGCTTGGCGATGAGTCAGTGCTGCGGCCGACGCGGCCGCAGGATGCACTGGAGGTGATCGAGCTGCATCGCGAGGCGTTTGGGCGCTTCGCGCCCGCAGCGTGGGCGCGGGTGGTGGCCCTGGTGGTGCAGCCCGGGGTGGAGTTCTCTCCGCAGCACGTGGTTCACTACGATCCAACCGCCGTGGGGCCGCTCGAGGATGCGCTGGGCGGGCAACCGCAGATGTGCTTCGAAGCCCACTCGACGGACTATCAGCGTCCGGGTGCGCTGGCGGCGATAGCCGCGAAGCATTTTGCGATCTTGAAGGTGGGGCCCGGCCTGACGGACGCGTACCGTAGCGCCCTGTACAGGCTGGATGGGCTGCCGAGTGGGGCATTTGGCCAGACGTTCGGCGGTGAGCTTGCCCAGACCTTGGAGCAGCTGATGCTGAGCGACGATCGGCACTGGCGCGAGCACTACCGCGGCAGCGACCTCGAACGGGCGCGCCTCCGGCATTTCAGTTATGCGGATCGCATTCGCTATTACTGGCCGCAGCCGGCCGCGGAGCAGGCCGTCGCTGCGCTGTACGCCCGCAGTAATGCAGCCAACTGGCCGCCGTATGTGCTGCGGGATCTATTTGCGCCAAGCGTGCTCGAGCGAGCCGATGGGCTTGGCGCCGTGGCGGGGGCGGGGCGGCCGCAAGCGCTCGTGCTGGCCGCGATTCAGGAAGCGCTGCTGCCGTATTTCCGCACACATTGCGCGTGAGCGTCCAGGGAGCCCCCAAGACCATGAGCGCAGCGCTGCCTGTCGGCCCCTGGTGGCTGCACCCGGCGATGCTCTTTGACGGGGTACGCATGCACAGCGACGTGGCGCTGCGGATCGAGCACGGCCGAGTGAGCGTGCTCACACCGGCGGACGCCATGATTCGCGACGGCGCTCCGTACCGGCGAACTGACTGCCTGGCGTGCCCGGCGTTCGTGGATCTGCAGGTCAATGGCGGCGGTGGCGTGCTGTTTACTCAGGATCCGACGCCCGCGGCGCTGCGCGCTATCGCGGCGGCGCATCGATTGGGAGGCACCGGCAGCTGGTTTCCGACTTTGCTCACCAGTTCACCCGAGATCATGGAGCAGGCGGTCGAGGCCGTTCTGTCCGTTCACGGAACCTACGGCGTCGCGGGAATGCACATCGAGGGGCCGCACATCGCGCCCGAGTTCCGCGGCGCGCACGCCCTTGAACTTATCCGCCCCTTTGATGAGCACACGTTTGCCCTGGTGCGCCGCCTGCGCGCCCGCGCCGTTCCCTTGGTGCTGACGCTCGCCCCCGAACGCCTGCCGCACGGCGTCCTGCGCGAACTCGTGCGGCTCGGCGTGCGGGTGGCAATCGGCCATAGCGGGGCGACGGAACGGGATACGCGCGCCGCTCTCGCCGACGGAGCAAGTCTGTTTACGCATCTGTTCAACGGCATGCCGCCACTGCAAACCAAGAAGCCGGGTATGACGGGGGTGGCGCTCGACAGCGATGCGTGGTGCGGCATTATTGCCGACGGACATCATGTCGATGACACGATGCTGCGCATTGCAGTGCGAGCGAAACGCAAGCCAAACACGCTGTTCGCGGTCACCGATGCGATGCCGACGGTACATGGTCCGAACCAATTCACGCTCTATGGAGCGACGATCCGCATACAGGACGGAAAGCTAATCGACGTCAGAGGATCGCTCGCCGGCGTACACATCGACATGATCGGCACTCTGCGGCGGTTGGTGACCAGCGTGGGCCTGCCGTTGAAAACGGCGCTCGCCATGGTGACCGCGATACCGGCAAAGGCCGCCGGCATCGATCCGCAGTACGGTCATCTCCTGCCGGGATCGCGTGCGGATATTGTGCTGCTCGATCGGCAACAACTGCAGCTGCAGCTGCTGCTGCTCGGCGGCGAGTGCAGCATGCCGGCGCTGTCCGGAAGCTCTCGAACCTGATGCCGGCGCTAACCGTCCAAAGCGTGCCGCACACATGAAATTTTTTTCCACCGAGACCAATTGTGTTGCTGTTACGCCACGTCTGGCCGCCTAGAGCCGTAACAGTGTGTAGCCCGCCTCTCGATCCGCTCTGAGCGTCTCCAGCGGAATTCCGCACGTTTCTCTAGTATTACCGAGTACTACGCCACCTAATCAATTCTCCGACCGGCGCGGCGAGCCATTTCGCGATGGCCGTCCCCCGGGTGCACTCATCATCTCTGACTGTAGCGTACGAACGACATTTGCGTCTGCGTTTACCAAATTGGCGCGCGAAAATATTGCGTTCTTTCGCCGCGCAACATATCCTTTCATCCTGTTCATATCGATCAGCTTCGAGTGATCTACGGGTCGATCGGCGTGGTACAGGCATTGGCGCACGGTGTCCCGCATCGGTTGCCGCCGCGTAAGCGCCATCGTCAGTAAACAACCATGTATAGCCGGGGGAGATTTCTGTGAAACTGCGAGCACTCACTTCCGCCAGCCCGCTTCATGTAAAGCGCGCAGAGCATATGGCCATTCTGCTAGGGGTCATGGCCGCTGCCGTTCCTGTTCGCGCGATTTACGCCGCCGAACCGCAGGCGACTCCAGCGCCTCGTGCTGCAACGACCCAACGCCATCGGCGCACTGCGGGCCAAACAGCAGTCGCGTCACATTTGCGCACGAAGAGCCTGCAGCCGATCCTCATAACGGGACTTCGTCAGAGCCTTCAGAGCTCAATGCTCCTAAAAGAAAAAGCGAATCAGGTTCTCGATGCGATCACGCAGCAGGGAATAGGACAATTCCCGGATCCCGATGTGGCTGAGGCGCTGGCCCGTCTGCCGGGTATCTCGCTTACTCATGACGCGACCGGCGCAGGGAACGAGATCACAGTCAGGGGATTTGGGCCGCAATTTAACCTTGTCCTTCTCAATGGAATGGAAATTCCAACGCAGACGGGTGGTCGTGAGTTCAACTTCGACGTTCTCCCGTCGGACGCGATTTCACGAGCGGTCGTCTACAAGACGAGTGAGGCGTGGCAGCCGGCGGACGCCATCGGCGGTCTCGTGGAGATGCAAACCGCGCAGCCCTTCGATTTCAGAGGACCGAAACTCGTCGCGAAGATTTCCGGGAATATGAATTCCCACGCGTCCACGATAGATTCCGGCGGATTCCTGCTGCTCAGCAACACGTTCGATCATCGAAAATTCGGCGCGCTCGTGTCCATTGCGGCCCAGGAGCAGGCGACGAAGACATATGATCTGTCCGGTGCGGGATTTTTCACGCAGCCGGTCAACGGTCCCGGAGAGCCGACGGCTGCTTGGCAGGCCGGGAAAGGCATGTCTGGACTGCCTAGCAGCGTACTGCTGCCCGTTACAGATGGAGTTAACAGCAACTACTACAACGTCAAGCGTTTGAGCGTGAACGCGGCATTGCAATGGCATGTCACGTCGAATATCACTGCGACACTCGACGGGATGTACAATAAGTACACTGAATTCAATTTCAGCAATGACCTTGGTCTGTATGTCGACGGTAACCCGATAGATAACGGCGTAGTAGTGCGCCCGGACGGCGTGGTACAGAATTTCACCACCCAGTCGCATGCCGATCTGATTCAATCCACCGGCGGCGACCAGATTAGCCCGCAGTACCTGCGCACCATCCTCTTCAGGCTCAATGGCAAGGCGTTCCATGACAAGCTGCGGTGGAACGTCTCTGCATCCTATGGAGCGAACATGGCGAGCAGCTATGTCAATCCATCGCTATTTACGGTCGCCGGATTTCCGATTCCGGTGACGTACACGAGCAACGGCGGTACCGGAATCCCGACACTAAGCACCAGCGCGAATTTGACGGACATAAGTCTCCCGCACGCCCATTACACCGAAGTTTATGCCGATAGTAATCGCAATGTCATTACGCAACTGCAGTCCAACGACACATGGATCACTCCGAACTCCTGGGGTCCCTTGACGGACATCCGGTTTGGCGCGGGCTGGAAGCGAAACAAGTATGTCACCTTCAGTTCCTATAATGCCGGTGATGTATGCGCGTACTGCGGCTACCGGGCGCAGGTTCCCGCCTATATGTTCACGCCGACGAGCATTTCCGGTAGCTTCGCGAGTCCGTATTCCGGGACATTCCCGACGACGTGGCTGAGTTACAACCCGACGCAGTACCTGGCGTTTCTCGATAGCTCGACGGCATTTGCTGAGCAGGATGCGGCGGCAGGTCTGGCGCCGGGCACCACCGCGGCCGCGGTCCAGGGGTCCGGCGGCTATGTCCCGCAGGGCGTCAATCAGGCGCCGCAAGATCTTGCGGACATCCTCGAGAACAGCTACTCCGCATACGTTCAAGGTGACTTCAGCGGCCGCATATTCGGATTGTCATGGGGCGGAAATCTGGGCCTGAGGCTCGAGCACACGAGCGCGACATCAACAGGATATGGTCA
>JAJZZR010000447.1:0-3415 GCA_021797465.1 Pseudomonadota bacterium
AGCTCATGGGCTGGTTGACGGTTATCGGGGACAACTTGGCGGTCCCTTCCGAGACGACGGTCCTCGGCGTCCCGGTCGTCGTCAATCGGGTCGCCCTGAACCGAAGCGATCAGGTCGTCGCGGTTTGTCGGCGAGGTCGCGACCTCCAGTTTGGGCCGATCCTGGATCTCCCGCCGCCAACGCCCGGCCCGAAGGCGCAAATTGGATCGAGGCGTATGGCTTTTGGCTCGGCGAAGGATGACGTAGGCGAGCCGAAAGCCGCTTGACTCTCCCCCCCAGCGCCGGGCTATCTCCGTTCAGCCAGCAACGGCCACTGGTCGGCTAAATACTTCTCCGTCGCCTCCCGAACGATCCAGGCCAGAGAAACCTTTTTCGCCGCAGCCAGCTTCTCCAGCTCACCATAGACCTCGGGCGGAAAACTGATCGACGCCCGCAGGCTCTTGGCCGGCTTGGCTTTTCTTCCTTGCGATGTCATATCCGATGCCGTATCATCTTGCGCACCACTTTACATCAATGTGGTGCATCCGAGAAGAGGAGCGTCCGGCGTGGGCAAGGCCAGTCTCCGTAAGCGATTGCAACGCGAGCAACGCCAAGCACTGCAAGGTCCCCTTGCCTGCGTGGAATCCGAAGCCGCCGCCCGAGGCGTGCCATGGGTCCGGGGAAGGGGTGGCCCGGAGATCTCGGCCGCACTTGGCGAGATGATTGCCGGATCCTTGAGCCCGAGCGCCATGAGCACCGCTCCCATTGCCACCAAGCTAATCGCCAGCATGGATCGGCACGCGCGCGGCAAGGTCGTCGACTTCGCTGCGATCGTGGCCGGCCGGAAAGCCGCCGAGGAATTGCAAGAGACGGTGGTGACCCCGGAGAGGCTGAAAGCCCATCATCCTGCCCACGCCGCCTATATCTATGCGCAGAACCAAGTGTCGGTACTGTCGGAGCAACTCACCGAGCTGCCTCACATGGCCCCGTTCGTGAAGATCGTCGCCAAGGCCGAGGATCTTTACATGCCTGGCGGGCCGCCGATGAGTCCGCTGACAGCGTCCTATTTCACGTCCTGGGCCTTCTTCGATGCTTGCGTTGGGCCTGCCAAAGAAACGATCGGCACCGTCATTCTCGCGTTTGGCGCGAAGTTCGGCATACACGAGGAGCTGCTGCACCTCATCCGATTGATGCAGCAATCGAGAATGGGCCTCTATCTCCACGAGGGCACCGAAGGGGACCTCGTGATTCTGAGGGAGCTTGGCACCGACACCCTCTGCCGCGCAATCTCTCCAGCCGGCTACAACGGTCAGAAGGGCGAGATTTGGTATGCCCGAGTGCTTCCGCCCCCGCTCCCGCAGACCGGAGTGCACGTTGTGTTCACCACCCCGTACGTGATACTCCACCCCCCGCTCGCCGAGTGGAGAGCGTACTTGCGTCGCGTGTTGCCCGCGGGGCCACAAGAAGCTCGCCTCCACACCTACGAGCAACATATGAAATACGGTCCGACGCGCAACTATTGGAATGACTTCGTATTCGAGGGGTATGTGAACCATCGCGCCGAGGTTATTTTCCTCGCCGGCCTTCCTGATCTGCCGGCCAGCCGGCCGCACTTCATCGGAAACAGTTGAATCGGGGCGCCGAAGATCTGCGCCGGGCCATCCTGAGACCAGTATGCTTCGACAACGATCATTTGTACACGAGAGCCGCAAGATGGGCAGGTCCGGGTACGCATTGTCTGGGCCAACGAAGTGCACACGTGGGCTCGGCGAGAAGCCGCGCATCGAGTGCGCCGAATGCGCAGACCGTCGATTTCTCCCGCTGCGGGACGAAGTCATCCGCTGAGTGCCTGGATAAACAGTGGCATGAAGTTAACGCGGGAATCGGACCCCTACTTGCCTATCCTCCGCGAGCACTGGGACGCCTTGACGGGCATGTACCTGGCGTTTGAGGATTTGGCACCGATGATGGAATTCGACGTCGCACGCGGACAACTTCGGGCCTATTCCGCCACGGAATACCTCGAAGGGCTCACCGAGCGAACGCGGGAGGAGACGAAGCAGCAATACCAGAAGGCGGTAGCTGAGGGCGCCCTCATGGTGTTTGTGCGCGACGAGTCAAAGGCGATTCTTCGCTCATACGTTTTCGCTCCGTCGAAAGGGCCGTCCATGCGGGCCAGACGCAAACCGGGCAGAACCAGCCCGTCTAACCGATCCCGAGGACGGCTTGACAAGGTCAGTATGAACAACCGAAAGAAGAAATCATGAGCCGACACAACCCAATCGAAGTCATTCCCACTCTGAGGGGGGTGCTCTTCGGCATGAATGTGAGCGAGCTCAAGCAGCTCGGTGCGCTCATTCAGAAGAAATTGCCCACCCGTAAATCCGATCTCGTCGAAATCGTCGTCCGCCACGTGAAAGGCGACGGTCTTCGCGCCGTTTGGCAAAGTCTCGACGAGACTCAGCGGGCCGCGGTCGCCGAGGTCGTTCACTCCGAAACCACGCAATTCTCCCCCTCCCGCTTTCGCGCCAAATACGGGAAAGATCCCGATTGGGGACCAACAGACGGCTACCGGCACAAGCCCTCGGCGTTGGGTTTTTTCTTTCCCGCTCACCTGCGGATGCCCGAGGATCTGAAGGAGCGGCTCAGGACGTTCGTACCGCCTCCCGCCGAAGACAAAGTGAGGGGGCTGGAGCAGCTGCCGGCCAGCTACGAGCAGTCCTTCGCGCAATGGAACCGCAAGACCAAGCAGCAAGAGCACGGAACGGAGTCTATCCCACTCGCGGTGCGTGAGTCGGAGCGATCTGCCCCGCGTGAACTTTTCTCGGTGCTGCGTCTCGTGGATGCAGGGAAGGTTGCCGTGAGCGAGGCCACGCGCCGAGCCGCGCCCGCGAGCATCACCGCGGTCACCGCTGTCCTGGAGGGCGGCGATTACTATCCATTCGTTCAGCCCAAGAGCAAGTACGGGGACGAAAACGCGGGACCCATACGGGCGTTCGCCTGGCCACTTCTCATCCAGGCGGGTGGCCTTGCGCAGCTTGCAGGCTCGAAGCTGCAACTCACGAAGGCGGGACGCAAGGCGCTGGCCGAGCCGGCAGTACAGACTCTGAAGGTCTTGTGGGAGAGATGGCTCGATACGGCGCTGCTCGATGAGCTTTCCAGAATTGATTGCGTCAAGGGTCAGACGGGCAAGGGCAAGCACTCGCTGACCGCCCTGTCGTCACGCCGTGAGGCAATCGCCGCCGGGCTCGCGGCTTGCCCGGTTGAACGGTGGGTTTCCACGGCGGAGCTGTCCCGGTTTCTGCGCGCCTCGGACCGAGGTTTTTCAGTATCTCGCAACCCGTGGCACCTTTATGTCTGCCAAGCCGAGTACGGATCTCTCGGTTACGACGACGGCGTGAAGATAGTCGAGGAGCGATACCTGCTCGCTCTCCTG
>JAJZZR010000447.1:3425-11867 GCA_021797465.1 Pseudomonadota bacterium
CCTGGGCCTCATCGACGTGGCGTTCATTCCACCCGCTGGCGCGCGCAGTGACTACGGCGGTATGTGGGGAACGGATGAGTTGCCCTTCTTCAGCCGCTACGACGGCCTGCTGTATTTTCGTCTGACCGCGCTGGGCGCCTATTGCCTTGGCTGCACGCAAGATTACAAACCGGCTCCGCTCGCGGTGAAACCCGCGCTGCGGGTACTTCCCAACCTGGAGATTGCAGCGATCGGCGTAGACCTCGAGCCAGGCGATCGCCTGGCCCTTGACGCCTACGCCGTGCGGATCTCCGATCACGTCTGGCAGCTCGAGCGGCCCAAGTTGCTGGCGGCAGCGGAGAAAGGCCGCTCCATTGAAGAGATCCGTGAGTTTCTCACCGCGCGCAGCGGCGGACCGCTTCCCGACACCGTGACGCATTTTCTCCAGGATGCCGGTGATCGCTGCGTCCGGGTGCGGGATCGCGGACCTGCCCGTTTGTTTGAGTGTGCCGATGGCGCCTTGGCGGCGCTCATCGCGAACGACACGAGACTACGCAAGTACTGCCTGCGAGCGGGCGAGAGTCTGCTTGCCGTACCGGCGGAGTCGGAGATCGCGTTCCGGCGCTCTCTTCGAGAACTCGGCTATCTGCCTGCGCTTTCGGGCATCCGCCCCGGAACTGGCCGCGAGACCACCGCCGCAGCCTAGCGCATGCCAGCTCCCGACAACGCGCTTATCGTACAAAGCGATGGCAGCATCTTGCTGGAGATCAACGCTCCGCGCGCCGCTCAAGCACGGGACGCCCTCGCACCCTTCGCCGAGCTGGTGAAGAGTCCGGAACACGTCCATACCTATCGGATTACACCGCTCTCGGTCTGGAACGCGTGCGCGACAGGGCTGACTTCAGAGCGAATGCTTGCGGCCCTGCGCGAGCACGCGCGCTACCCTGTACCGTCGAATGTCGAGCGGGAAATCCTGGAACTCGCCGCCCGATACGGGTGCATCGTCATCATTCGCGATGCAGACGGTCTAGTGTGCAGGTGCGAGGACCCAACGACTGCCGAGCGCATCGCCCGCGACAGGGAAGCGGGTCGATATCTGACCGAACGAATCGCTTCCACGAGCTTTAGGATCGCTCCCACCGCTCGTGGCGTCCTCAAGCAGGCGCTCATCGGTGTGGGCTATCCCGCCGAGGACCTTGCAGGCTATGTGGTTGGAGAGCCCCTCGATCTGGAGCTGCGGGCTTGCACGCCTTCGGGCGCGCCGTTTCAGGTCCGTGACTACCAGCGGCAAGCTGCGGAGGCGTTCCATGTCGCGGGCTCGGAACGCGGTGGCAGTGGGGTGATCGTCCTTCCCTGCGGCGCCGGCAAGACCATCGTGGGGATCGTGGCGATGAGGTTGGTGAGGCAAACCACGCTGGTGCTCACGACCAGTCTGAGCTCCGTAAGCCAGTGGCGGCGTGAGCTTCTGGACAAGACGTCGCTGAGGCGGGAGGACATTGCGGAGTACACCGGAGAGCGGAAGAGCAGCGGGCCCGTGACCCTCTCGACTTATCAGATGCTCACCTGGCGGGCGGACCGGGTGGGGGAATTTCCACACCTCGAGCTGTTTCGGGCCCGGCCATGGGGGCTCATCATCTACGACGAGGTGCACCTCTTACCCGCGGCTGTCTTCCGGGCCACAGCAGACCTGCAGGCGCGGCGGCGGCTCGGACTGACAGCGACACTGGTGCGGGAAGACGGCCGAGAAGGCGATGTGTTCGCCCTGATCGGACCGAAGCGCTTCGACATGCCATGGAAGGATCTGGAGCAACAAGCCTGGATTGCGGCGGCCGCGTGCATCGAGCTGCGGATACCGATGAGCGCGGAACGGCGCATGGAGTACGCGCTGGCTGGCCGCCGCGCGCAGTTCCGTGTCGCCGCGGAAAATCCTGCGAAGACGCTCCATCTTTGCCGCCTGCTTCGGCAATATCCGCAAGGGCGCAGCCTCGTGATCGGCGAATACATTGACCAGCTCGAGGCCATTGCGAAAGAGATCGGCGCTCCGTTGGTCGCGGGGAAAACACCGCAACCGGAGCGGGAGCGAATCTACGCAGCGTTCCGGAAAGGGGATGTACGTTGTATCGTGCTCTCAAAGGTAGGGAACTTCGCAATCGACCTGCCGGATGCCGACGTGCTCATCCAGGTCTCGGGCGCCTTCGGATCACGCCAGGAAGAAGCCCAGCGGCTCGGACGCATTCTCCGACCAAAACGCGATGGACGCGCGGCGCACTTTTTTACGCTGGTCTCCCGCGACACGCGTGAAGAGGATTTCGCCCATCACCGCAAACTGTTTCTGACCGAGCAGGGATATTCGTACGAGGTGCGCCTCGCGCGCGAGGCATTCCAGACGGGTCCTACCCCGGATGCCGATCTGGAGGTCGCATAGCGAGAGTTTTAGGGAGCCCGATGTCAAAAAAGAAGAGTAGAAAACGTAAACGTTCGGCATTTTCCGCAGGGGAGTTTGCCGCCGAGGCTGCTTATGCGGACAGCATCTTCCGCGAGGCAATCGGCGATATGCAGGGCTCAATGGAGGCATTGCGGCGCGCACTGGAATTCAAGCCGGACTACGCACCCGCCGTTTTGAGTCTAGGGTCGGTCGAGTATCAGCTCGGGCACAGGGCCGAGGGGCGTAAATTGCTTTTATCCCTGCTGTCCATGCAGCAGTCTGATTGGATGGAGATCGTCGACAAGGCGGGAACCTTCCTCATACACTCGAAACGCTACGCGGATGGCCTGGAATTGTACCGAGCCGCTGCCGAAAGATGTCCGGACGTCGGTGTATTTCATCAGGGGATCGGTTGTTGCGCCGATCATCTGGGTTGCCATGAAGAAGCTCTCGAGGCCTCTAGCCCTACTTTCGCAATCGAGGTGACCGAAAGGGATGATTTCGTGGGTTTTTCACGGATCAACTGCCTCGCGCGTCATACATGAAAGAATAGTAGGGAACCAGCGCTCCAGATCGAAGACTTTTACGGCACGGCGCTGTTGCGTCGTGAGCTCAGGGGCGAGCATTACCGTAGGGCGGCGCCCGGGTTTGCCGGTCGCGGTGCGCACCAGCGTTGCGCGGATGTCGGCCAGGTTTTTCATGGTCTGACGGGCCGACGCATCGGTCTTGAGCGCCAGTCTTGCCAGACTCACGAGCATCAGTCCGAGAACCGTGGCGAAGGTATGCAGGCGCAGCGCCCCGTCTGTCCATTGATGCGACGGTCCCCACGGAACGACACCGCCCTTCTTCGCTCGACGAAACAGCTCCTCCACGTTCCATTGTCCTCGAAAGCCACTCACAATTCGTGCGGTACTCCAATTGTGGCGATCGGTGCATAGCACCCGCCGGCCGAGGCGGGTCTGCTCCAGGTGGCGGCGCAAAGCATCATCGACGCGCCAGCGCAACGTCGGGGCTTTGTCTGTGCCACCGACGTTCGTCACCACAAAAGTCGACAAGTGTTCGCGAGCGAGGGTCTTTTGGACTCTTTGCTCCAACTGGCTATGCGTGATGCGGCCCTTTTCGATCAGCCGCTCGAACTTGCGCAATTCCTTCTTCGCCTTGCGCAGCGCAACCGCAATGCCGCGTTTCTGTCCCTTCAGCAACTCTTCGCTTTCCACGACCACGAGCGTGCGGTCCAGCTCACCGACCTTCGTGCGCATCCGCGCTGCGCGCACGTGACTCAACGTTCCCGGCAAGGGCTTCATCGCACCGCGTTCGGCCGCCATCTGCAGTGCCGCTTCTGAGGCTTTGTGTCCCAGTGGCAAGGAAATCAGGCTGTAGTACCCCACGGCATCCAGGTCCAACTCCAGTTGCGGGCTCCAGAACCCCCCATCGCGTACCAGCGTACGCTGCCCGGGTTGCGCGCGACCCTCACCTTCATCCAGCGCCTCGTGCAATTGACGTAAGCCCTCCAGGCAGGCGCCCAGGACGGCCTGATCCGAAGCGTTCCCCGCATAGCTGCGGTACAGGAGCGGGACATGTCCGGTCTCACTCACCAGAACCCCCAGCCCCACGACACGCAGATCGCTGCGCTTGCTTTTAGCATGCCCGCGCCGCGCCAGCGCACCAGAGGTCGCTGTAGCGATGTGCGTGTCGAAATTGGTCGTGTCGAAGGCGAGCACGTCCGTGGAAAGCTCAAAGCGCGCCACGGAGGCCTTCGAGATCGCCACTTGCGCCTGCTCCAATTGCACGTCGGTGACCTGTTGCGCCACGCGATGAAATCCCTGCCCGCTGAAGGTGCTGCTCGGCAAACACGACAGCCGCGGCACGCTCCCCTCCAAAAACTCCGCCAAGTCGCACTTCGGTCCCGGCGCGCATGCGCGCTGGATCGCCACCGCAACCGTCCATTCCCCGACAGAGGGCCCTTGCGAGGCTCCCAGATTCCCGCACGCCCGATCGATATGTCCGATGAGGTCGAGCTGCTCCGCAACCCAGATCAACGCCCCGATGTCGCCAATCCTGCGCGTGCCCACCGTACGCGTCGCGCCCAGGTCAACCACCGGCGGGGGCGTCGCCGGACCCAGCACCACCTGCCGCGCCACCGAGCGTCCTTCAACCGGATCCCATAGCGACTGGGCTGCGATACGGTATCGCAGACCATTGACATCACGTTCGAATACATGCATTCTTTCATGTAGCATTTTCCGACATCGAACGTCAAGCACTATCCTTGTTTTCCCGGGATTTCCGCTTCCATTAGCGCCCGGAATCTGCACGAATTTGCGAAAGTAGGGCTAGGCGCGCGGTGGAGCTTGAGCCCGATAACCAGCGGTTCGTCAACGACCTGGGCTGGACCCTGTACCTGAGCGGATCCCTTCAGGAGGCGCGCGCGATGCTGGAACGTGCAGTTGCAATGGATCCGACCGATGAGCTGGCCCGCGAGAATCTGCGCTTCTGCGACGCGAAGCTCGCAAGGCGTCTGCGAAAATCGACGCGTCCCGGCGTTGCCTCCGCACAAAGGAAGGGAACAAGCGTCGCGAGAGCTTCTGCCCGTACCGACGCACGGTGATCTCAGACAGCAGCAGTTCCATGGCAAGGCTGGGGTCGAAAAACGCGCCCGGTGATCGTGCGTGTCAAAACGCAAGCACGCGGACGTTATGTGATCGAGAAGTGCGCCGAGAAAGGCTGGCAGTGTATTGTTGGGATAAAACCGGGAGAATCGGAAGATATTTCCGATCTTGAGCGGCTGCTCCATCCTACGGAGCAGGCGAAGTCGGCGAAAGTCGGCCGTAACCAAGCTTGTCCCTGCGGCAGTGGTAAGAAATACAAGCACTGCTGTCTCGTGACCGAGCCTCGGGATGTTGTGGAAAACGGCGGCGCAGAGCGCGATCGACGCGAACCCGGATCGCGCGGTTTCTTCCGGCGCTGCTTGTCTTTGATATGCAAAGTACTACCAGAAGGACAGCCGAGAGATCCTCGCGTGCGGGATGAGAGATGGCAGGGTTCGCGTCGAATGGAAATTCATGACAGCTTCGCGGTAAGCGCCGGGGATTGCGATACGCGTCCGGGGCGGGCGGCCGAACAGGACTCTCACCCAGCACGGCTCACATGCCGCGCAGAGGCCGGCCGCGAATGCGGCGATTTAGGTGGCACCGCTGCGTCGGGCTATGCAAAGCGGTAGCGTACCGATGGCACGTCTGAACGACACGGTGCACCGGATCCTGAGCACCGAGTTCGCCAGCGGAATCGTGGATCATCCGCCCTCGCGCGAAGTGCCGGATATCTTCAAAGGCTTCCGAGCCGCCCAGCGCGTCGCGGAAAAAAAAGCGCGGTCCTGCTGAAGAACAATGGGGTGCTGCCGCTCGACCCGGCCCGGATCACCTCCATTGCTGTAATCGGCTCGCACGCGGATGGTGGGGTGCTTTCGGGCGGGGGCTTCGCCCAGGTGAGCGCGCCGAGGGGCAATGCCGTTCCCGTCAAGGCGCCGCCGCCGGGCGACTTCGTGGCGCGGGTTTCTTGAGGGCAGCTGCTCTTTGTACGCGTGATTGGGCGGTCGACTACGAGATGGTCCGATTGCGTTATCGATCGTCTATGCCAGATCCTTTGGCCGTTTGGCAATATCGGGATATGCCTTGAGCAGCCTGTTGTCGAACGTTGCGAGCGAAAGCTGTTCTCGATGCGCCAGCTCTACGAAGAGGGTGTCGTATACGGCGACGCCGGTCTCCAGGGCGCGCTGTAGGGCGCCCTGCCACAGCTTGCGGACAGAGACCGAATGAACTCCGAGTTGCCCAGCCAAACGCAATTTCGATGGCGCATCTTCCCTGCTCAACACATCCCCGCGAACCGACATCCAAATTACGTTGGCGAGTTCCGCCTCCCACAGGGCGGGTGCTATGGTGTCGTCGACCCTGTGCCAGAACGCCTGGACCTCTTCGTCAAACTCGGGCGTGCCGAGGACGTAGTAGGCGATGACATTGGTATCTACGACGGCTCTCACGTTCGGCCGGTCGTAATCCACTCATCGATTTCCCCGGCGCTCGGTCGGCGAGCCTGTTTGGTCCAGGAGGTTTCGATCTGCTCGAGCACCGAGGATCGGTCGCCGGCATGCTCCTCGAGGAGATCGCGCACCTCCTGTTCCATCGACTTGCCTTGCCGTTTCGCCAGGGCCTTAAGGTTGCGAACGACGTGCGTGGGCACGTTGCGAATGGTCAATGTGGCGCCGCTTTTCATGCTGGCATTATGCTAGCAGAGGTGTTCCGGCGCAACGATGGCGCGGGAAGGGGAACGGCCTCGAGTCGTCGAGGGCGGCGATGTTGTCGGCCTGCCCGCAAGAGTGAACCCCTTCGCCGTCGAGGGCATGTGTGAGGGTACGTAAGTGCCAGCTCCTCGTGACGGGGGACCGGGAAATGGGGGCGTGAACGTTCCGCATTGTGGCCCCACGAGGTACCGAAGCGGTCATAACGGCGCCGACTCGAAATCGGATGGTCGGGTAAAACCGGCACGTGGGTTCGACAAACGCGCAGGAGCGCGTTTGGACGGCGTCAGCCGGCCCGAAGGGCGCCGGCCAGGGAGGGCGCAGGCGCAATCCCACCCTCTGCCACCCATTAATTATCTAATACAAACAATACGTCATGCTGCATCTTCACGCGTCACCCCGATCCCGTCCAGCATCCAGGCATGGGCAAAATCGTCCAGCCAAGTCCGGACCTTGGCGCTGCCCATACGACGCCCGCCAGACGTGCCGGACGCCGGAACGGGCCATGGAGGTCCCGGGAGCCAGGGAAAATCTGCGGCCGATGCGGGGCACTGCGGCCCGGCCCCTCGCCCCGGCGGTCTGACCGTGCCGCCGGGCTCGTAAGCCGCGCCTGGGCCGCCCCTGCGCGGCGTCTCGCTGGATCTCGCTGGCCGACCGATGGCGGTGCCGGCCCCCGGGCGTATTCAGCCGAGCGGTTTATTCGCGGTCAGGTACAGCATGCGATCGGTGCTGATTCCCTTGGGGTCCTCGACCAACGGTCGCATGCTCCGCTCGAATAGCTGTCGCTCCTCGGCAGTGAAATGCTCGGCCATGATGGCCGCCAAGGGCGGGGCGAGCGGATGCGGGGAGCTGTTGATGAACACGTCCCACGAGCGCACGACCGAGGGGAAGGTATCGATGTGCAGTTCCAAATGCAGCTCCGGGAAGCCCGCGCTCTTGGCGAACTGGATCACGTCGCGTTCCGAATAGTTGACAATCGGGCTGCTGCGGATCTTTTCCTCCGTGTCCGGATATTGTGCCGCCTTCCAGCGATGCAGCAGCGTCATGAACGGGCTCACGCCTTCGGGGGGCTTGGACTCGATGACCATGCGGATGGCAGATGCCGCCAGCGCTTCATCCATGAACACGGGCTCGGCGAGCGAGATTCGTCCGCCGGGTTTCAGGATCCGATGGAATTCACGCAGCGCGGCAGTTTTGTCCGCAACGTAGGCTAAGACCGAACGGGTGACGACGACGTCGACGGATGCGTCGGCTATGTCATCGAGCCGATCGGCCGGACAACGCAGAAAGGTGCACTGGTCGCGCACGCCACGCTCGAGCGCCTGTGTCTCGGCATGGCGCAGCATCGGCTCGGACACATCGGTCAGCAAGACCCGCAGCGTCGAGCCGACGCGTTCGATGGCACGGAGAGCAACGACCCCCTCGCCCGTACCGACGTCCACCAGCGTCTGGCCGGCGCGCAGCTGTGCGCCGTCGAGCAACCGTTCGACATAACGGTCGACCGCCGCTCGCATGATCTGTTGGAACTGCGTGTCGTCCCCGTGCCGTCGGTGCAGCAGCCATTGCGACCACTGATCTTCCGCCGGACTGTTCCCCTCGCCGCTCATGCCCCGCCCCGAGCCGCCTGTCGTGAAGCGCGCATTGTATGCGAGGGCGCGCCCGAGCGTGGCATCCGCAACGCCCCGGGGCGCTCCCATTGGCTCGGGGGTCCGACGCCCTCCCGCAGGCCGGGAGAGGCTGGGCT
>JAJZZR010000447.1:11877-12320 GCA_021797465.1 Pseudomonadota bacterium
CGCGTGGATGTGACTGCGGCGGGGCCTCGCCGAGCAGCTCGTGCATCGAGCCGGTGAAGGCAGGCGCGCCGCGCTTGGCCGTCATGCGAAACGTGCCAGTGCGTACCGTGAGCGCCGTGCCGTAGAAGTTCATCCGGCGCTGGGGGAGTCACGCCACCGTGTCGGAGCGCAGGTGCGCCCAGTGCGCCGCTCAGGCGGTGTGGTGCGGCTGCGGCACGCGCAACAACAGCACGGGGACCGGCGAGTGATGCATGATGTATTCGGCGTTGCTGCCGAGCAGCAGGCGAGTGATGCCGCGCCGTCCATGCGTGCCGCAGACGATCAGGTCGGCGGGCCATTGTCGGGCGCGCTGCACGACGCACTCCCCGACCGGCACGCCGAGTTCCTCGATGAGCGCGGTGTGCACCGCAACGCCGCCGGCGCGTACCTGCTGCGCGGCCTGT